>JAPVWS010000452.1 GCA_027493295.1 Candidatus Versatilivorator vitaminiformans
CTAAACACGCTTTCCAAGCGTGCGCCTTCAGCCACTCGGCCATCTCTCCCCGTTCAATTGGGCCCGATTGTAATGAAATCAGGGGGGCTCGTCCAGAGGACTTCGAATTCCTGGTCCGGCGGCGCTACGGTGTCGCTGCGAAGCGAAGGATTGCAACAATTCGCAGGCTGATGCCAGCCTGGTGCCTCCATCACAGAATCCGGATCGGATCCCCCACCGAGATGGAGCCGCCGGATTCGACCCTTGCGAGCACGCCCCGGCGTCCCTCCAACTCCCGCTGCAGACCGGCTCGAATCTCGTCCATGCGGCTGCAAGGCAGGCAGGGCTTGGTGATCCGCAGCCGCACCTCCGACCCGACCTGGAGGATGCTTCCGTTTTCGAGGCCGGTCAGGTCGATTCCGCGAGTGGTCAGGTTCTCCCTGACCTCACCGATGCGCAGGTTCATGGATTGCAGGGTCTCCTCTTCGATGAGGAGGAGTTGGCGTTCGCTCCCCGCCCTTGCGTGGTGATCCTTCTCCAGGCCGAAATCGTGAATGATCCTGGCCGGATTGACAGGCTGCATGGGCCGGCGCGACCCGGGGAACCTCTGGATGCTCACGATCATTCCTACGGAAGAACCCGTCTCAGACGCTTTGACCATTGTAGTTCTCACCCCCTGACGAGCCTCGGAATCCGTCCTGTTCCAGGCCACGCTTGTAGCCGGAATCTTTGAGGTCGGCCCGATTTCTGCCGCCCCTCGACACTCTCACCGTCCCGCCCCCCCGGCAACCTCAAGTTGACCGGCTTGCGGCCATTCATTAAGATGCTGGCCCGCATTTCAGTTTCTCTCCGGCAACGTTTTTCAGCTTATGGCGCGAACAGCGGTCCAAATTGCCTCTCAACTGGCTGCCAGGATGCCACACAAGCTTAGCGGGCGCCATTCCGGGCGAGCGGCAGTGCTGATGCCGATCCTGAAACTGGAAGACACCCTGCATTTTCTGCTCACACAGCGGACTGAAACGGTGGAAACCCACAAGGGGCAGATCTCCTTTCCGGGGGGAATGCGGGACTCGGAGGAGGAGCCCCTGGTTCAGACGGCGCTGCGAGAAACACGAGAGGAAATCGGGTTGCCGGAGTCGCAAATTCGGATCCTGGGACAGTTCGACGACTACCTGTCCTCCACCGACCTGATTGTCACTCCATTTGTCGGCTGGATCTCGCCACCGCTGGAACTGAGCCCCAACCCGGAAGAGGTCGAAGAAATCCTGGAAGTCCCCTGGAGCCTCTTTCGCGATCCCGGCTTGTGCAGAACCGAGACCCTTCGGCGACTGGGCCGAGACATCCTCGTCTACCACTACGATTTTCAAGGTCGAGACGTCTGGGGGCTGACGGCCCGCATCATCCGCGACTTCCTGTATCTCATCGATGAGTCCCCGTCTCGAAGTTGACGCTGCAGTTCCGGCCGGCCTCATTCCTCCTTCAGCCGTCTTCCCATCAAGTCTCTCACGGCTTCCCCCGGATTCTTTCGGTGGTGAAGCATCAGGTTTACCTGCTCGGTGATGGGCATTTCCAGTCCGTAACGGGCTGCCAGCTTCAAGGTGGCCCCGGTCGCGGGAATTCCTTCCGCCACCGTGCGCATCCCCGCTGTGATATCCGCCAACCGACATCCCTTCCCCAACTGGAAGCCGACGCGGCGATTGCGACTGAGCTCGCCATGGCAGGTCAGCACCAGGTCCCCCATGCCGGCCAGACCGGCCATGGTCTCGCTTCGACCGCCGCAGGCCACAACCAGCCGCGTCATTTCGGCCAAACCGCGTGTCACCACCGCCGCGACCGCATTGCAACCCAATCCCATGCCGGCACATACTCCTGCGGCGATGGCGATCACGTTCTTGACCGCCCCACCCAGCTCGACGCCGATGATATCGGTATTGGTGTAAAAGCGAAGCAAGGGGCCGGAGAACTCGGTTTGCACGACCCGGTTGACGGCTGGATCGGGTCCCGCCACCACAATAGCCGTCGGATCGCCCCGAGCTACCTCCCTGGCGAAGGTGGGACCGGAGATCGCCGCCATTCGCGGCCGAAAACAGGGTGAGACAACGGCCGCCATCACCTCCGACATGCGCTGCAGGCTGGTGCTTTCAAGCCCTTTGGTGGCGCTCACCAGAATCGCCTCGGGACGCAGGTATGGAAGCATCTCCTGGTAGATCCGGCGGCAACGGTTGGCCGGGAGGGCCGTCACCACAATTTCGGCCCCTTCCAGGCCATAGTCGAGAGAATCGGTGGCGACCACCGGCGCCGGGATCGAAAAACCGCTGAGGTAGAGAGGGTTGCACCGCCTCTCGTTGATGGCGGACACCAACTCCGACTCATAGACCCAGAGCCGAATCCGGTGTCCCATTCCGGACAGAGCGATGGAAAGAGCCGTCCCCCAACCTCCTCCGCCTATGATCGCCACCCGCTTCATGGTTCTGGCCTCTGCTTGCCGTTCAACACTGCAGACCACGCTCGGGCAGCACTTCCCGGTTGCCGGACATTATCGCCCCGGAGTTCGTGGCGGTCACAGCAACCGGCGCCGCACCATGTCCAGGGCCGTCTGGGAGGCCCAAAAACGGATCCTCTCTCGATCGCCGCTGAATCGACACTCCCGATGCTCAACCTGGTCTCCCATGGCCAGGGCCAGATGGACCAGTCCCACCGGTTTCTCCTCGCTGCCGCCGGACGGTCCGGCCACACCCGTCACTCCAATACCGATGCTGGCTCCCATCCGTTCACGAATGCCCTCTGCCAAACTCTTGGCCACCTCCGCGCTGACGGCGCCGCTCATCTCCAACAGCAGTGGCGGCATGCCGGTAAACTCCACTTTGGATTGGTTGCTGTAGCAGGTGACCCCGCCCATAAAATACCTGGAGCTGCCGGGAACCCGTGTGATTCTTTCGGCAATCAGCCCACCGGTACAGCTCTCAGCCACGGCCAGCGTCTCTTCCTTCCTGAGAAGGCACTCACCCACGACCTGTTCCAGCCCCTGGTCGCCCGTCGAAAAGATGAAGTCTCCCAACTTTGCCTGGATCGGATCGGCCACTTCATGTACCAGGGCCTCGGCTTCCTGCAGCGACTTTGCGCGCCCGGTCAGGTGAATCTGAATTTCTCCCCTGCCCGACAGAATGGTGGTCACGGGATTCTTGTAGGGCGTATAGATCGGAGCGATCTGTTCGTCAAGTTGGGACTCCGTCATTCCGGTAGATCTCAATACCCGTGTAAACAGATGAAACCCTTTCGACCGCCGGCTGAGCAACGGCAGGCAGGACTCTTCAAAGATCGCCTTCATTTCCGAAGGCACTCCCGGGAGCAGAATGATGACTACCTCCCCTTTTTCCAGCCAAAGGCCCGGAGCTGTCCCCAGCCGGTTATCGAGGATCCGGGCTCCCACGGGAACCAGGGCCTGGCGGGCATTGTTGCCGGGCATCTCCAGACCCCGGCTCCGGAAGCGATTCCGGATGGTCCGAAGAATGTCATCCTGCAGCACCATCTGTCTTCGCAGCACGCGAGCGAACACCTTCCGGGTGATGTCGTCTTCCGTCGGTCCCAGGCCTCCGGTCGCAATCACCAGAGGAGACCGCTCCACCGCCGACCTCACCACCTGCTCCAAGCGGGTTTCCTGGTCTCCGGCAACCACCTTGAGATCCACTTCAATGCCGATGGAGTTGAGTTGTCGGGTCAGGTAGAGAGAGTTGGAGTCCACCCGGTGTGGAGTCAGCAACTCCGACCCAATAGCGATGATTTCGGCGGTTTCCATAGGACGGGGGAGGGATCGGGCGGCCAAGAGGGGAGCACGGGGTTGCCGAATGCACCTCGCCCGTGTCAGGGCAGAGGCTTACCCTCGACTCCGACGTGAATTCGATAGATGGAACTGGTGGTGGCAAGATACATGTCCTGCCCATATCCGAATGTCAGGCCGATGAGGTTGGAGCCGCTGATGGCCAGCCTGGCCTCTGCATCGGGATTGATCCTCACCACACCCCGCCGGCCTCCCATCGAGGCCGCCACGTAGAGGTTGCCCTCTGCGTCAAAGGCCATTCCCTGAGGCCTGCCCAAGCCGGTAAAGAACACCTCGACCTCGCCGCTGGAGGTGACCTTGTAGACATGGTCGCAGGTAGAAGCGGTCGGTCCCGTCACAAAGAGGCTGCCGGCGTGATCGAAAGCGAGGTGATAGGCCGACACACTGGGCTCGAGAGTTGCAAAAACGAAGATCTCACGCTTTCTGTCGA
Organism: Candidatus Versatilivorator vitaminiformans; assembly: GCA_027493295.1. Classification (GTDB taxonomy): domain Bacteria; phylum Acidobacteriota; class Terriglobia; order Versatilivoradales; family Versatilivoraceae; genus Versatilivorator; species Versatilivorator vitaminiformans. The sequence continues at coordinate 4,248 of JAPVWS010000452.1, forward strand.
TCTTGAAAATGGTGCCGCTGCGGTCGCCGACGTAAAGGTTGTCTTCGCGATCAAAGACGATATCGGTGGCTACCCCCATACCCTTGGCGTAGATCGAGGTCTCTCCCTGACCGGAAACTCTGAAAATATTCCCGTCATGACGGCTGGAAACAAAGAGCTCGTCCCTGCTGTTGAGAGCCAGGCCGGTCGGGTTGACGATCTCGGCGCCCAGAGGTTCGACAACCCCCGTCCGGCTGATCTTGAAGATGGAGTTGGGAACCTTCTCACCCTTGCGGCCGCTCAGGGTCGAAAAGAGGTTGCCACTCGAATCCAAGACCGGATTGGCCACCGGGTGCAGATTGTCGGTCACCGGATCGGCCACTTCACAAGCGACGTGATTGCTTTCCTGTCCGTCAATGGCAATCCACAATTCCCCGCTGCGGGCATCCGAGGGGACCTGGGCCACAATCAGATCGGAGGCTGCCGATACCAGATGGCTGGACGACCGCTGGATCCTCACCTCCGGCCGCAGGTAGGACTGCAATTCCAAGCCACTGCAGCGAACGAATATCTCCCCTCCGGGAAGGGCTGCTGCAGGTAGCAGATCCAGAATTCTAATCATGGGTCAGATCGAAAAGATGGAGGGTGTCGGAGAGCACCCGGAGATCAAGCTAACGAGGGCCAATTGTGCACAATCAGCGCCAACAACAAGGAGGCGTAAAATCCGGCCGCCAAATCGTCGAGGACGATTCCGAATCCCAGGGGAACTCTCTCCAGGGACCTTATCGGGAAGGGCTTGGCAATGTCGAAGAAGCGAAAAAACAAAAATCCTAGAAAAAGCAGGGTGAATGGGGGGTTCCTGAAGATCAGGCCAAAGGTCAACAACTGACCCACGATCTCATCGATGACGACTTGAGGTGGATCCCGCTTGCCCAGGACTGCTTCCGCCCGGGAACCCGCCCAGATTCCTACGGCGCCAATGACCGCCACCACCAGCCAGTTGACGAAGACCCGTTGTCCCCCCAGGAGCTGCCATCGGGAGAGGAGCAAGATCAGTAGAATGCCAACAAAGGAACCGACCGTGCCGGGGGCTATCGGACTATAGCCGACACCGAATCCGGTGGCAATGACCAGCGCCAATCGGTCCTTGATGCCTGATGGTCTGGTGACTGTCGGAGCCCCCATTTATTCTTCGGCCGGTGCTTCTTCAGCTTCGTCAATTTCGGGCGTATTCTCCACCGGAACCGTGTAGCGGTCCGTTGCCCAGTTACCCAAGTCACGCGTTTGGCAGCGCTCACTGCAAAAGGGGCGGTAGGCGTTCCCTTCCCACCGAACCGGCCTCTTGCACATGGGACACTTCGTCATCGCGCACATCTCCCGAGGCAACAGGGAGCACCCGCCCGTGCCCGACACTGACAATGCACCACGAGTTATACCAATCGGCCCACCAGATCATAGTTCATGGCCTGGGTAATTTCAACGTTGCCAAACTCTCCCGAATCGGGGAGTGCGGCCTGCAGGTCATTGATCAAAACCACGCCATCGATTCTGGGGGCTTGAGACTCCAGCCGGCCTTGCCAGAGGAGGTCGCTCTCGGCCGATTTCCCTTCGACGAGCACGGGTTCACGCTTCCCCACCATGCTCCGGTTCTTCCTCCGGGAAATCTTGGCCTGGATTCCCATCAACCGTCGCCGGCGTCTCTCGATCAGTGCTTGCGGCAGCTTGCCATCCAGGTGATAGGTGCCGGCCTCTTCCTCGTCCGAAAAGGTGAAGGCGCCCAGCCGATCGAACTGGATCGTCTCCACGAAGCGGCACAACTCGGCAAATTCCTCTTCAGTCTCGCCGGGGTAACCCACGATCATGGAGGTCCGCAAGGTGATTCCCGGAACTCTTTCCCGAACCCGATCCAATAGCCGGGACAGGCTGGAACTGTTGCCCCCCCGCTTCATCGATCTCAGGATCCTCTCGCTGGCGTGCTGGAGCGGCATGTCCAGGTACCTGCAGATCTTTTCTTCCTCCCGCATGGCCGCCAGCACATCCTCTCCGAGCTGCGAAGGAAACGCGTAAAGGAAGCGAATCCAGCGGATCCCTTCCACCTTGGTCAGTTCCCTCAGCAGCCGGGACAGCCCCTGCTTCATACCCAGGTCGATCCCGTAATGGGTCGTCTCCTGAGAGATCAGAACGATCTCCTTGACCCCGCCGTCAGCCAGAAATCGGGCTTCCTTCAGGATGGAAGCCATCGGGCGGCTGCGATGGGCTCCGCGAATCCTGGGGATGACGCAAAAGGAACAGGGGCGATCGCAACCCTCGGCGACCTTGATGTAGGCCGTATAGCCGGGAGTCGTCAGCAGCCGCGGCGTGTTTTCGTCGTACAGGTAGTACCGGTTATCGATTGTGGGCGGGATTCGTCCTTCGCAGAGGTCGATAATGGACTCCAACTGGGTCGTTCCCAGAACTGCGTCCACCTCCGGAATCTCCGTTTGGATCTCCTCCCTGTAGCGTTCCACCAGGCAGCCGGTAACCACCAGGCGGGAACACTGGCCGCTGTTCTTGAACTCCGCCATCTCCAGGATGGTGTCCACGCTCTCCTGCTTGGCCTTGTCGATGAAGCCGCAAGTGTTGACGACAATCACGTCCGCCCGATCGGCCTGGGCCGTGATCTCGTACCCTCTTCGGCGCAGCAGTCCCAGCATGATCTCGCTGTCGACCAGGTTTTTTTCGCAGCCCAGGCTAACCAGGCCTATCTTCTTCATCGTAGAACTCTGGGAACGAGTTGGCGGGAAGGTCCCGGCCGAGACTGCCGGGAACCGACAGATTCCGTGAGGCGGACCGGGGACCTTCGCATGGACCGCGGTGATCCCGAAGCCGCCTGCCATTCTAGCACTTGTCGCCAAATCGACAAGGGACCTCCGCCCACCGACTCTTCAATGGACCTGTGGGTTATCGACGGACTATCCATGGCCTACCTTGTAGATGACGTAGTCCTCATAGCCCGTGATGACGCGGAGATAACCGCTAAACTCCCGATTCAGAGCTTGGTCGCCCGTGTCAACCAGTAGCGGTCTCCCCCCCAGGGAAGCCAGCTTCTCCTTGGTAGCGACCACCAGCAGGCCCTGCCTGCCCACCTGCCGGAGCAGGGTCGGACCGATTTGCTGATTTCCCCGGCCCAGAATATAGCCCTGCCCTCCGATGACGGTAATCACGATTCTGACCCGATGCCCCGCGGTCAGCTCGAGCAGCCGCCGCTCGGAGACATCCCGGGCAACCAGGCGGCGGTTGCAGACAACGTCCACACCCAGCAGCGTGCCGGGCAGGCCCAGCCTTTCCGTTATGGCTCGAGTCGTCGTCCCGGGTCCGAACACAAACACCTCCGATTCCTGCATGCAACCGACGACCTCCTCGGCCATCCCGGCCAGCGCCTGAGCCTCGGAGGCCACTCCTCCCGCCTTCATCCTTTGGACATGGCGGTCTTCCACGGGGACCCGCAAATAGCCGTAGAGCCTGGCTTCGACCACGCCTTGACGATAGGACTCCTCGTCAATGTCCATGACCTCGCCCTCTCGAACACTCCTCAACCCGCCCTCCAGAAACCTGCGGGCCACTTCCCCGGCGTCCCTGGGTGTGACGGCGTAGACCGCCGAATGGATCTTGACTCCGGCCGGAATTCCCAGGGTCACCAAGCGGCTGCCCACGGCTCTGCAGACATTCCGGGCGGTGCCGTCCCCACCCGCGAACAGCAGCAGATCCACCTCTCGATCCGACAGTTGCCTGGCGGCTCTCTCGGTGTCCTCCCAGGTCGTTTCCTGTCCCCCTGTGGAACTCAGGATCAGAGGTTCCAGACCGGCACGACGGCAGATGTTCTCTCCCATTTCCCCGGGACAGGTAATCCATTGCAGCGGATCCCTCGATTCGGAAAAGGCGGCCAGCGCCTGGGTGACCCGCTGCGGAGCTTCAGGAGTCGCGCCCAACTCTCGGGCCAGGCGCAGGACTTCAGGGCCGTCGCTGCCCTTGAGCCCCACCTTGCCTCCCATGCCGGCGACGGGATTGACAATCAGGCCCACAGTCTTCATCGGCGATCACCACGCGCGTCGCTTTCTATCTCAGAATTACTCACATAAACCATCTATAAATCAACGTCATAAATACTTAGTAGTAATGTTTTACATATAAGTTCCACTCCCGCCCTGCAGGACGGACCGTGCGGGTGTGAGACCAGGGATCCATTTTGGCTATCGCGAGCCTGTGCCCTGTCCCGTTAAACCGGTTTTCTACAGATTGAACATCGATGCACAGGATGCACAGGATTAACAGGACGAGGGCTTCCTGCAACAAGAGTCGGCTCGGGCGATGATCCGATGCGGATTTGCGGATTCCCGGCATTGGAAGTTAGCCGTTTCCTGCAGAAATCCTGTGCATCCTGTGCATCGATGTTAATTATCCCTGTGAATCACGATGCGGTGAGAAGCGCCCCCTACTGGCTTCGCCGCGGTCCTTGTTGCCTGTTCGCGGACCAGTCCTCTCTGTCCCTTGTGTCCTTCGTTGGCCCCCTTGCCGAGCCTTAGCGCATGCCTCTTGCGCCTACTCCAACCCCTTAGAGGCCCTTCGTCGTCCTTGGTGTTCCTTCGTGGATAAATCTTTGTCTCTTGTTTCAGGTTATCTGCTGTGCGTACCGGGTTTGTGCCTGGAGCACACGGACTCCGGTGGCTCCAACCCGCACTGAAAATCGGAGTGCAATCGGAAGAGGAAATTCCGGAAACATCTTGAACTGCCGATTACGCCTTCGGGTCGGCGGTAGCGGTGCGCTTCTTCCTCTGGTACTGGCGCCAGGTGACGGCAATTCTCTCGGGTTCGTCGATGCCGGGCGAGGGTACTTTGTGGACTACGGAGTTGTGGGGAGCGTTCTTGACGAATTCAGGATCCTGGTAGGCCTCCCGGGAAATCTGCCGCAGTACGGCGATGTACTCGTCCAGATCGTCCTTGGAATAGGACTCGCAGGGTTCCAGGGTAAACGGCTCCGGCACAATCCAGGGAGGGTGGCTCATCCAGTAGTGCTGCAGACCGAAGTCGGCCATTCTTCGCATCACGTCTTCCGTGCCGACGCCGGTGTCCTGCTTCAGCTTGTCCCAGGAGTAGCGAACCTGCTCCAGCCGGCGTTTTCCCTGAGCATACTGAATGACCACCCCCGGGATTTCACTCAGCTTCTTGAGCAGGTAGTTGTTGTTGAGCACCGAGCACTCGGCGACTTCCCGCAATCCGTCGGCGCCGTGCTGCATGATCCAGGCGTAGGCACGCAGAATGGTGGGCGCATTTCCGAAAAAGCAGCGCACCCTGCCGATACTGTCGGGCCGATCGTATTCCAGATGGTATCCGCTTCCGTCGAGTGTCACCCGGGGGACCGGCAGAAACCGGCCCAATTTCCCGACCACTCCGACGGCCCCGGTGGAATGCCCCATGCAGGCGTGCGGAGAGGAAAAGGTCTTGTGGATATTGAAGTGGCAGAGATCGAACCCGGCTTCCTTGGCTCGGGTAATGCCCAGAATTCCGTTGGCGTTGGCCTGGTCGTAGGCGCAGAGGGCTCCCACGCGGTGGGCCGCCTTGACGAATTCATCGATCCTGGGGTTGTAGATTCCGGTGTCCTCCGGGTTGGTGATGAAGATCCCGGCCGTGCGCTCGGACAGAGCCGCCATCATGGCTTCCAGGTCGGGATATCCGCTTTCGTCGGGCATGAGGGTGATCACCTTGTATCCGGCGGTGGCCGGACTGGCGGCGTCACAGGGGTGAGAGAAGAGCGTGGTAATGATCTCCGATCTTTTCTCATCCCCCCTGGCCTCATGCCAGGCCCGAACCATGCAGGCATTGGCGTAGACACCCTGGGCGCCGCCGCCCGGTTGGAAACTGAAATGGTCCAGGCCCGATATCTCCTTGAGGAACTCTTCCAACCGGTAGTAAACCTCCAGGATGCCCTGCATGGTGTCCTCGTCCTGAAGGGGATGAATATCCCTGAGGCCCGGATTCCCCACCAGTTGTTCGTGAACCTTGGGGCTGTACTTCATGGTACAGGTTCCCTCGCTGGCATCGACGGTCATGTCCGCGCCCATGGTCTCCTGGGAAAGTCGCAAGAAGTGTCGCAGGGTGCGAACCTGGCTGACTTCGGGCAGTGCGGCCGGCTTTTCTCTCCTGAGGTTTGCCGGGATCCTGGAAACCCCGTCTCCGATCTCGGCCTCTATTTCCCGTTCAACCCTGGGAACGAGGATTCCGCGCTCGCCCGGGACGCTCATCTCGCAGATGATCTCCTCATCCCACCTCGCCTGATGGAACTTGCGCAACAGCGTCGATTGGTTCCTGCCCATTGAATCGTCTCCCGGGACAACCGGTCGGTGATGCTCAACCTTGCCCTGCAACAGCCTCCAAGGCCGTGACCAGCCGGTCGATGTCCTCCTTGGTCATGATTTCGGTGACGCAGTAGAGAGCGCTTTGCCCCAATTCCGGGAATTCCCCGGAGAGGTCCCTGCCGCCAAGGATCCGGTGCTCCAGCAGGGACTTGTTGACCTGCTCCACGCTTTGCCCTGTGTCTCCAAAACTCACGACGAATTCCTTGAAGAAGGGTGTGGGAAAGAGCACCTTGACGCCCTGGATCCCCGCGATGCGCTTGGCGGCATACTGGGATCTCTGCATGATGACCTGACCCAGCTCCTGCATCCCCCTGGGACCCATCAGAGCCAGGTAGACACCCGCCGTGATGGCCCACAACCCGGTGGTGGTGCCGGTATACTCCTTGCCCTTTTCCCGGGAACCGTAGGAGGTCCTTTCGAAAAGCACCTCGCCAAAGCCATACTCCCCTTCGCGAACGGTTTCGGTGAGACCGAACATCAGGTCCTTGAATTCGGCGACATATCTCATGTCGTCATGGGTGGCGATAAAGCCCCCCTGCCCTCCGCCGCAGAGCAGATGCATGCCCAGGGAATGAAAATCTCCGCAGGCGAAGGTAGCGCCGTAGTTTGCGGGAGGGGCCATCACGCCCAGCGAGATGGGATCGGTGTAGACCACCAATTCGGCGCCGTGGGCCTTGACCATGCGTCCGATCTCCTCGGCCCGGGTCTCGATCACACCCAGGTATCCGGGATTTTCGATCGCCACCGCCGCCGTTCTGTCCGACAGCTTGGACCTCAGGTCGCGGACATCCACCAGGCCGGTGGCCGGGTCCAGCTCGATGAGACCCACTTCAAGTGCGGAGTCCCTGCCGCCCTTGAGATAGTTCCTGATGACAGACAGGGTCTCCTCACCCATGGATCTGGGCAGCAGGATCCGAGGGCGCCCGCTGATCCGGGAGGCCATGCGCAGAGAGGTGGCGGCCGCCTGAGGTCCGTCATAGAGGGGACAGCTCAGGACATCCATCTCCAGCAGGTCTCCCATCAGGCTGGCGTACTCGAAGAACGCCTGCCACTTGCCGTGATCGGCATAGGACTCCCCCACGTAAGCCGTGAGGAACTCGGCGCGGTTGTTGATCTCATCGCACACCGCCGGAACGTAGTGCTGAGCACAGCCGGCTCCCAGGAAACTGAGGTACTCCGAACAGTTCCGGTTCTTCCGCAGCAACTGCTCCACGTGCCTCTTGATGGAAGCCTCGTCCAGTATGGGTTCGGGTAGATTCAGGGGGCCCTTGAACCGCAAATGGGTCGGGATCTCGGCGTACAGCTCCTCGATACTGCCGGCGCCGATCTCCGCCAGCATCCGCGCCTTGATCTCAGGGACCGAGTTGGGGATATAGGGATAAACCACGGGGTCGTTGCTCATTGCCGCTCCCTTGGCCCGGGCTGACAGCAGAATAACGGACAGCGCCGGCGGTTCTACGCACTCACTTCACACCAATCCATGGCCAGCAAGGCATAGGCCTTGGTGGCCACCATGAGCTCGTCGATCTCAACGTACTCGTCGGCAGCGTGTGCGACCAGGATGCTGCCGGGCCCGTAGACAATGCTTGGAATCTCCTGCCGGTTGAGAAAGGCCGCGTCGCACACCGCGTAGAAACCGGCGAACCGGGCCGGCACGTCGAATCGTGATCCCTGCGCGGCTTCCCCGTGGGCGGCGGCCATGGCCCGGCAGATCGCATGGCCGGGATCCACCGAATAGGCCGGCCAGTTGACCTTCCATTCCACCTTGGGCGGATGGTGCCGGAGCCATTCGTCCAACTGGCAGGCATGGCTGAGATAGTCCTCGAACTCCTGCCGGACCGCCTCGGGAGAATCCTCGGGGTGATACCACAGGCAATACTCGATCGTGCAGAAATCCGATATGAAGAAGGGCACCTGAACGCCGTGAGGGGCACCCGTGATGACGCCGGGCAGCATGGTGAAGTGGCCGGGCTTGAAGAGTGGATGTTTCTTGGTCAGTCCCCACTCGTCCTCCAGCTTGCGGATCATGTTGACCAGGTAAACCCCCTTGTCGATGGCATTGACAGCCACCTCGGCGCCCAAGCCGCCGGCCCGAAACGTCTCGCCGCGGGTGGAGGCATGGCTGGCCTTTCCCTCGACGGTCACACTGACCCACCACAAGCCGGGTGAGACCGGCACCACGGCCAGGGGGTACGGCGGCGCCGAGGGTTCCGAGACCACGGCGGCGTCGGCCCGATAGCCCCGCTTGGGCAGATCGCCGGCGCCGATGGTGGCGCTGTCCATATTCTCCTCGCCCGCGGTGGCGGAGAGTGTCAGGTCGCCCTTGAGCTCGAGCCCCGCCGACTGGATCGCCTTGATCGCCATCGTCTGAGAGACCAGAGGGCCCTTCATGTCGCAGGAGCCCCGGCCGTAGATCCGCCCTCCCTCGACCTTGCCGCTCAGGGGATCTCCGGACTTCCAGGTCTCGGGCAGGCCGGTGGGAACCGTATCGATATGTCCATTGAACAGCAGCGACTTCCCCCCGCCGGTTCCCTTCCAGACACTGGCCAGATTGGCCCGTTTCGGCTCGACCTCCCAAAGGTCGACTTCCACTCCGAGCTGCCGGTAGTGCCCGGCCAGGTACTGATTGGCTTTGGTTTCGCCCCCGAGTTCGGCCTCGTAATCGGTCCCGGGATAACCCGGATTGATGCTGCGAATCTGAACCAGCTCACTGACGGCTGTCACGATTTCCTCCTGCATGCCGTCAATGATGCCCAGAACCCTGCGCTTCTCAGCGTTGGTTGCCACTCCGCCCTCCTGTTTCAGGAAATCCCGATGGGTCCGGGTAGTCTAACACCGATTGCAGTGGATAGTGGAGAGTGGATAGTGGTTAGCCCCACCCGGAAACGCGGGCGTCCCGCCCGCACAAGTCTTGGCACAGTCTCGCCCATCTCCTCCTCCCAGTTCAACCGGCAACGGCGTCAGGGCTCTGCTTCGGCCGAGCCCCTGCCGTTCCCGCCGGCAGGGTGGCAGGGTGCGGCATCGCAGGGAAACTGAGCGGCACGCAACGGAAATGCATGCGGGCGGGACGCCCGCGCTCCCGGGTGGGCCGTCTCCCATCACTCTTGCTTCTCAATGGCGCGCGCGCCGGCTCGCTGGGCCGCAGCCCTGCCGATGAGGCAGAACCGTCACGTTTGGCGGCCCTTCGTGGATCACTCTTTTTTCGCTTGTTTCAGGTATGATGCTTAACGTGTTGACCCAATAGCTCTTCACCCTCCACTCTGTGGAAATGACGCCTCCAGCAGGACTATTAACCAGCCTTTCACCGGGTTCGAGGATTCTGTTCATCCGCCTTCGCTCCCTGGGCGACACCGTTCTGTCCACCCCTCTCTACGCCGCCCTCAAGGCCTGGAGGCCGGACCTGCGTCTCTCGGCGCTGGTGGAAGAACCCTTCGAAGAAGCTCTGTATCGTAATCCCGACCTGGAATCGGTGTTCCCTCTGCAGGTCCACCGGACCAGGCAGCGGTCCACCACGAGGGCTCGCTGGCAGACGCTGCGGCAGATCCGCCGAAAGCGCTTCGACTGCTGCATCAACCTGCACGGAGGCACCACCAGCGCCTGGCTCACAGGCCTGAGCGGGGCCCGCTACCGCATCGGCCTGCAGGACTATCGCAATTCCTTCTGCTACAACGTTCGGACAGAGCTGCCGTCGCCGCCCCCCGGGGTTCGGTGGCACTCGGCCAGGTTTCAATTGGAATGGCTCTATCGACTGGGCCTGCAGAAAGGTCCCGATCCTCCGGCTCGCCTCGTCCCGGACCCGGGCCTCCGGTCCGTCCTGGAGGCCCGTCTGCGGGATGCCGGGCTCCCGCCGTCCCGGCCCGTTTGCGTGATTCAGCCGAGCTCCCGCTTCCACACCAAGGAGTGGACCGATGCCGGTTTTGCCGAGATCTCCGACTTCCTGCAGGAGCACGGCTATGCCACGTTGCTGGTCGGCACCCGGGAGGAGAAACCCAAGATCAGGAGGGTGGCCGGCCTCTGCCGGAACCGGCCTGCTTCGATATGGGGCCTTACGATCTCCGAATTGACCGGAGTCTTGGGTCAGGCCAGTCTGTTTGTGGGAAACGACAGCGGGCCCACTCACATGGCGGCGGCCCTGGGAGTCCCCGTGCTGGTGCTCTTCGGGTCCTCCGATTCACACCTGTGGCGCCCCTGGCAAGCCGTCCATGAAATCGTGCAGAATCCCTACGACTGCAATCCCTGCCCCGGCTACCGCTGTCATGTATACGGAGAACCCCAGTGTATTCTGAGCATTACCCCCCAACAGGTAAAGAAGGCCTTGCAGCGACTCCTGGAACGCACTAGATCTCTTGAACAGAACTGAGAAGTGAACCACAGACGGATACGAATGAACGCCAGTGCGAGGCTTTGCAAAATTGCGGGGAAACCGAACCCTTGCCGGGAGAGGCAAAGGGACAGGTACATCGAGGGACCCGTGCTAGCCCGCATTTCTCACCAGGCCGCTGGAGGCATTACAAGAAGTAGATTATCTTCAGCACCTTGATTGGCACCATGTCAAGGGCTTGCGCATAACAGA
>JAPVWS010000453.1 GCA_027493295.1 Candidatus Versatilivorator vitaminiformans
GGGCATGGGACTCAAGATCTGGGGCAATGATCGCTTCTATATCTCTCCCCAATTCCGCATCGGGCATCAGCCGAGCTTTCGCTTCTCTGTCAATCTGGGGTTCGCGCCCCGTCGTTAGATTTTCTGGAGGTGTCATGCGTCTATCAAAGCTGCTTCTCGTGGGAATGGTCGCAACTCTTGTCCTGCTCGTCCAGCCTGTCTCTGCACAGTCGAATCGAGTGGACCTGCGGGCTCACTGGGGCTACATGTACCGCTTGGACGACACGCCGCCGGAAGCCTGGGCCGGAGGCGGATCGGTGACTGCCGCGGTCGGTCCGAAGCTGCGGCTTGGCTTCGAGGTACTCCATGCCAACCTGTTCGGCAAGTATGACTCGTACAAGCAACGCGCCAGGCTCTTTCACCCCATGATGGAGTACGAGTTCTTGTCGAATTCGCGTTTCAAACCCTTCATGGTCATCGGGGTCGGATACACGCAGTATCGGTCGTGGCTGGCTGACCCCAGAGCGCATTTCGATCCCTCGCTTCCCAAGCGCCATTGGGAAACGCAGGGACGCATTCACTATACGGCCGGCCTGGGCGCCCGCCTGTTCCTGACCAGGCGCCTGTTCCTGGCCCCGGAAGTCCGCATCGGCCTGGTCCCGGCGCTGCGATCGACGGTGTCTGTGGGGTTTGCCTTCTGAGACGGTACGGCGCGGGCACTTCAGGTCAGCACTTCCCGGATCACCCGCCCGTGGACGTCGGTCAGGCGGAAGTCGCGGCCGCTGTAGCGGTAGGTCAGCTTTTCGTGGTCGAGGCCCAGCAGGTGCAGGACGGTGGCGTGCAGGTCGTGGACGTGGACCTTGTTCTCCACGGCCTTGAAACCGAAGTCGTCGGTGCTCCCGTAGGTCGTTCCGCCGCGCACGCCCGCGCCGGCCAGCCAGACCGAGAAGCCCCAATGGTTGTGGTCCCGGCCGTTCTGGACCACGCTGGCCCCGCTGGTCTCCACCACCGGGGTGCGGCCGAACTCGCTGCCGCAGATCACCAGCGTGTCTTTGAACAGGCCCCGGTCCTTCAGATCCTGCAGCAGGTTGGCCATGGCCGGATCGGCCTCCCGAGCCAGCCGTTGATGGGCCATGATGTCGTAGTGGCTGTCCCAGGGCTGTCCGGTGCCGAAATAGACCTGGACCACCCGAACGCCTCTTTCCACCAGCCGCAGGGCCATGAGGCAGCCCCGGGCGAAATCGCTCTGCCCGTAGCGCTCCAGCGTGGCCGGATTCTCCTTGGAGAGGTCGAAGACCTCCGGGGCCTCCACCTGCATGCGGTAGGCGATTTCCATGGAGTGGATGCTGCCCTCCAACTGGGGATCGGCCGGCCGCTGCCGCCGGTGAAAATGGTTGAGCCGGTCCAACAGGTCCAGTTGGCGGCGCTGCTCCATCCGGGTCAGGTGGGAGTTGCGAATGTCATGGATGAGCTTGTCCGGGGTCGTTTGATCGTTGGGGATGCGGGTTCCCTGGTAGACCGCCGGCAGGAAGGCCGAGTTCCAGAGGGGGACGCCCCCGGTGGGAGGACCTCCGGAGGGGCAGAGCACCATGAAACCCGGAAGATTGCGGTTTTCGGTGCCCAGTCCGTAGGTGATCCAGGAGCCCAGGGAGGGCCGTCCCGGTTGCTGGTGGCCGCAGTTCATCAGGAACATTCCGGGAGGATGGTTGGGGACCTCGGTGTGCATGGACCGGATCACGCTGATGTCGTCGATGTGCCTGGCCGTTTCGGAGAAAAGCTCGCTGACTTCAATCCCGCTCTGCCCGTATCTCTTGAACCGGAAGGGCGAGCGCATCAGGTTACCGGTCTTGCGCTCGGTCTTGACGTACCCCCCCGGCATGGGCTGGCCGTGATGTCTGGTCAACTGCGGCTTGGGGTCGAAGGTGTCGACCTGCGAGAGTCCTCCATTCATGAAGAGAAAGATGACCCGCTTGGCTTTGGCGGGGAAGTGGGTTGCCTTGACCGCCAGGGGGTCGGCGGAAACGCTCGGCACAGAGGCGTGCAGCCGGGAGTTCCCGAGCAGGCTGGCATAGCCGTAGAGGCCGAAGCCGCCGCCCATCATTCGGAGCAGATCGCGCCGGCTCACCGCAATTTCAGAGGTCTTGGGGATAGCCATGGAGTTTCCCTCCATCAGTCCACGAACAGAAACTCGTTCGAGCTCAACAGGGTCTGCAGATATTGCCTCAACGGGTCGGTGGGTGGATGGCTCCGGGCCTCGACCGAATCCATGAAGTTCAGAGCCAGTTGGCGTTCCTCCTGGGTGGCCTGGCGGCCGAAGATGAGCTGGTAGACTCGGTCGACCGTGCGGCCGTCCAGCCGGTTTCCCTTCCCGTGGACTCGATCCGCCAGAATTCCAGCTTGCTCCCAGACCAGCTTGCTGTTGAGAAAGAAGAGCTTCTGCGAGGGCACGTTGGTGACGGCCCGCTGCTGGCTGCTCAAGCTGGGGTCGGGAAAGTCGAAAAGGGCCAGCATGCCGTCCAGCTTGGAACGATTCACCTGTCCGTAGACGCTCCGGCGTCGTGCATCCTTGGACAGATCCACCGAAGCTCCACCGATGTCGGGACTCAGTGTTCCCGCGATGGCCAGAATGGAATCCCGTAGAGCCTCGGCGTCCAGCCGGCGCCGGTTGGCTCGCCACAGTAGGCGGTTCTCGGGATCCTTTGTCGCTGCTGCCGCCCGGTGGAGGCTGCTTTGCCGGTAGGTGGCCGAAAGTAGAATCTCGCGGTGCAGGGCCTTGACCGAGTAGTTGCCCTGGATGAAACGGTGGGTCAGGTATTCCAGCAGCTCCGGATGAGTGGGTGGAGTGCCCAGCCGGCCGAAGTTGCCGGGGGTTCGGACGATGCCCTGTCCGAAGTGGTTCTGCCAGATGCGATTGACCATGACCCGAGCCGAGAGGGGATGGCCGGCTATGGCCTCGGCCAGTTGCAGGCGACCGCTTCCCCGGTCAAGAGGCTGAGGACTTCCGTTGGCAAGCACCGTCAGGAATCGGCGCGGTGTGGTATCGCCCAGGTCGTAGGGATTGCCCCGGACGTGGATGCGGGAATCACCGGGGCGGGCAGAGTCGGCCATCCCGTGGAGATAGGCATAGGCAGACGGGCTGCTGCTCTTCAACCCCTCCAGCCTGGTGCGCAATGTCGCCAGATAGGTCTTCCATTCGCCCTCGAGGGTGCTCTCCAGTTTTTTGTCCTGCAGTCGGAACAGGCCGTAGTCCTCCTTCATGAAGCTGTTGGTCAGGTCGGTAGCCCCGAACAGATCCAGCCAGAGAATGTACCTTTCACGGGCGATGGGTTCGAGCGTCAGCTCGCAGATGTGGCAGATGTCTTCGACCAGAAACCCGTTGGGCAGGTAGACGGCCGTCTCGGGGTCCACTTTCGGCTTGTTGGACTCCACGATGATGTGATTCTTCTCGTCGGCTTCCTTCTTCTCGGCGAAGACGGCCAAGGACAGTGCTTGAAAGTCCTCGGCGATCCTTGTGGCTTCCGCCAGGGTTCCACCGCGAGCCCGCAGGTCGTCCCAGGCCTTCAGGTAGGGGTGCTGCCTTTCCTCGGAGGTCAAGTAAGCGAACCACCCTTCCAGCAACTCGGGGTCGATTCCCTCGGCTTGTGCCAACTGGTCGCGGGAGAGGTCCGGATCCTGCAGCGATTTCCAGGTCGCCAGCAGGTATCGAGAGGTCTTCCAGGCGAGCATTTCGCTGAGTTGGACGGACTGCTCGTCGAGAAATTTCTTGATCGAGTCCTCCAGGTCCTTCACCTTCTTGTCGTGCTCCCGGTAGGCCTCGACGGTCTCCGCAGGCGCCAGCGGATACTCCCGGTAGACCGTGCTGGCCATGATGCCGTCCAGTGCCCAGTAATCCTTGAAGGCGATGGGGTCGTACTTGTGGTCATGGCAGCGGGCGCACCCCACCGTCAGACCCAGAAATCCGCGCGAGATGGCGTCGATGCGGTCGAAGCGTTCGTCGGCCCTGGCCTGGGGAGCCTGCACGGCGCCGTAATACCAGACTCCCAGGCTGAGGAATCCGGTCCCGGCCAGCAGCCTGTCCCTGTCCTCATGCTGCAGCAGGTCTCCGGCGATCTGAGCCTTGACGAAGAGGTCGTAGGGCATGTCCCGGTTGAAGGCCTGGATCACCCAGTCGCGATAGCGCCAGGCGTTGGTATATTGGGAATTTCCCGCGGGGCCGTAGAGGTCATCCTCGGCATAGCGGGCCACGTCCAGCCAGTAGCGCCCCCAGCGTTCCCCGTAGTGGGGAGATTCCAGCAAGCGATCCACCAGCCTGGACCATGCCTGGGGGGACCGATCCCGCACGAAGGCATCCATCTCCGCCGGGGTAGGAGGCAAACCGATGAGGTTGTAGCTCAGCCGCCGGATCAGCTCTCGACGGCCGGCCTCAGGAGACGGTTTGAGGCCCGCGTCTTCCAGACCGGCCAGGATGAAGCGATCGATGGCCGTGCGGGCCCAGCGCGTGTCCTGGACTGTGGGCAGGGCAGGGGAGCGAACCGGAAGAAAAGCCCAGTATTGCCGGTCCTTTTCCGTGATTTCGAACTCCCGGTCATCGGAAACGAGCGGAACCTCGACCGGGGTCCGGGGCCAGGGCGCACCCATCTCGACCCAGCGAACGAGGTCGGCGATCTGCTGCGGTCGGAGCTTCTCTCCCAGCGGCATTCGCAAGCGGGAATGGGTGTGATCCACGGCCTGGATCAGGAGGCTCTCCGCCGGTTTCCCGGGGACGACGGCGGGCCCCAGGGTTCCCCCCTGGATCAGAGCCTGCCGGGAGTTCACCTTGAGTCCGCTGCTGGCCGTTTCGCTGTGGCAGCTATAGCACTTCTCCACCAGCAGAGGGCGTATGCGGAGCTCAAAGAAGTCTTCCGAGTCGGCTACGGCACCGGCGCCGGGGGGGGCGGCGGCCAGGGCCAGAAACGCAAGCATCAGGCCCAGGCGATTCACCCGTTCGCAAACCGGCCGCTTGGGTTCCGTCAACCCATTCCCCGGACAAGGCCTCGGCAACGTGCGGTTCAACCCTGTGCCCGGGGCCTGCAATAATCCAAGGCGTTGGATGGTAATCATGAGGCAGGAATGCATCCCCTGAGGGCGATTGGTGCGGCTAAAGGCTTATGATAGCATTATTTGCTCGCGCCAGCGGGCTGTTCCGGCGGAAGAATCCACCCCTCTCCGATCCGGCCGGCTCGTGAGTCTTTCCGCTGAAAGTGCGGCTGCCATCTTCCGTGGCCGGTTTCGCCTACTCAAGGGCGTCCATGTTCCAATAAACCACCCCCAAAGGAGGCTGTGGTTATGCCAAGTATCGAGATCCTAGACTCCGGCATCATCGACAACCGGGATTCATCATTTCCCACCCTGGTCCGACTGGACAACGGGGATATCCTGGCCGGCTTTACGGTCGGCGGAGGGCCGAGCGTCACCGGAGGAACCGACCTGGCTCGCTCCACCGACAACGGCAGGTCCTGGAGCTTGCAGGGGACCATCCTGGAGCCCGGCGACAATCCACGCACCACCAATTCGCTGCGCTTGAGCCGTACTCCGCAGGGCATGGTGATCGCCTATGGCACGCGGGCCTATCCGCCGGAAGAGAAGAAGCAGTTCGGAAGCGCCACCCGAAAAGACCCCATCCTTTGTCTCTCACGAGACCAGGGCAAGACCTGGACCGATCCCCAACTGCTGCCGGCCTCCATTCCCGGCCCTTTTGAAATTGCCAGCCCCATCATCGTCACCAGGAACGGCAACTGGCTGGCGCCGGCTGCGACCCTCACTGAGCAGGAGCGGCTCGGAGAACGGCTGGTGATGTTCATCTCCGAGGATGAGGGAAAGACCTGGCCCCGCACCTCGGTGGCGATGAAGGATCCGGAAGGAGTCAAGGGATTTTTCGAGCAGAAGCTGACCCGGCTCGACGGCGACCGGGTGATGGCGGTGTCCTGGACGCTGCGCATGGGCGACTACTCCGACTTCGAGGACCATTTCGTCATATCCGACGACGGCGGGGAAACCTGGGGGCCGTTGCGGTCCACGGGGATCCGGGGGCAGACCATGACTCCCATCTGGCTGGGCGAAGACCGATTGCTGGTTCTCTACAACCGGCGATACGGAAAGCAGGGCGTTATCGCCTGCCTGGTGCGTTTCACCGACGACTCCTGGACGCTGGACTGTGAAGAAACTCTCTGGGACGCGCAGGCTTCCCGGGAAGCCCCGCAGGAAGCCGACGGAATCAACGAGCTGGAGACCTTCGCCTTCGGCTTGCCCTCGGCCATCGCGCTGGACCGGGAGACCCTGCTCTGCGTCCATTGGTGCATGGAACAGGAAAAGTTCGGCATTCGCTGGACCCGAGTCCGGGTCGGCTGGGATTGAGCCGGGCATTGCGATTTCGGGCCGAAGGCAAAAGAGATATCCACGAAGGACCACGAAGAACGACCAAGGGCCACGAAGTAATGACGGATGAATTGTTGATCGTTGAGCTTATTGCACAATTCTCAGCGGAGCAGGTCGTATCGCCGGAACACGTGACGTTCTGCCTTTCTCAATATCAGGAGCGACCTGGTGAGAATTGCGGACTCACCACAAAAAGCACAAAAGTCACAAAAGGAATGATTTGATTTTGTGTTTTTGTGCCTTTTGTGGCCACTTCCGGCAAGGATCCCGCTGCCGAATTTTGCAAACGCCTCAGCTGATTCTCGATTGGGGAGTTACGCCAACTGTTCCTGCCGCAGACCCAAAAAGTACAATTTGCCTTACGTGGATTGACGGGACCACCCGGGAGCGCGGGCGTCCCGCCCGCAACCTTTTTCTTTGGTCGCCTCTGGGCTTCGCTGCGAGCCACCCTGTCGGCTGGCAGAACCGTACCGATTCACCATACCTGACTCACTCGTCAATGTCGTATCGACTCGAGAGACCCGAATGAGACGTTCCTTGTTGCAGGAATTGGCTGCACGGGCCGAGGCGGGCACACCGCTTCGGGTCGGAGTGATCGGGGCGGGGAAGTTCGCCACCATGTTCTTCAGCCAGGCCCGCCGCCTGAACGGGCTGCACTTGGCGGGAGTGGTGGATCTCGCCAGGGACAAGGCGAGCCAGGCGCTTTGGCGGGCCGGTTGGCCTGCCGAGCAATCGGACGCAAGCGACCTCCAGGAGGCCATGAAAAAGGGCTCGACCTGGCTGTCGGAAGACGCCGAGGCGCTGATGTCGGCGGAGGACGTGGACGTCATCGTGGAAGCCACGGGGGATCCGGTCGCGGGAATCCGTCACGCCTTGAAGGCCATCGAGCATGGCAAGCACTTGGTCATGGTCAACGTGGAGGCCGACGTGGTGGCCGGCCCCCTGTTGGCCCAACGGGCTCGGCGGGCCGGCGTCGTCTACAGTCTGGCTTACGGCGACCAGCCGGCGCTGATCTGCGAATTGGTGGATTGGGCCCGGTGCAGCGGCTTCGAGGTGGTGTGCGCGGGCAAGGGAACCAAGTACCTGCCCCGATATCACGCCTCCACCCCGGACACCGTGTGGGAACACTATGGATTCAGCCGGGACAAGGTGGCGGGAGGCGAGCTCAATCCGAGAATGTTCAACTCCTTTCTGGACGGCACCAAGTCGGCGATCGAAATGGCTGCCGTGGCCAACGCCACCGGGCTTCAACCCCAACCGGAAGGCCTGAATTTTCCACCCTGCGGACAGGATCGGCTTGCCGAGATTTGCCGCCCGCGCTCCAGCGGGGGGTGTCTGTCTCGCGCTGGAACCGTCGAGGTCGTCTCCAGCCTGGAAAGAGATGGCGGACCCGTGTCCGGAGACCTGCGCTGGGGTGTCTACGTCACCTTTGAGGCGCCCAACGACTATGTCAAGGAATGCTTTACCGAATATGGTCTACAGACCGATGCCGGCGGCAGATACGCGGCCCTTTACCGGCCGGTTCACCTGGTGGGAATGGAGCTTTCGGTCAGCGTGCTCAAAGCGGGACTGGCCGGAGAAGCAACCGGATGTCCTAGCGCACTTGTCGGGGACGTCGTGGCCACAGCCAAGCGGGATCTCTCGGCTGGCAAGGTACTCGACGGAGAGGGTGGCTATACCGTTTACGGCAAGCTGCAACCCTCGGCCGCGGCCGCTCGAGTTGGAGGCCTTCCCATCGGCCTGGCCCACCAAGTGACCCTCCTCAACGACATTCCCGCCGGCAGCCCCATCGGCTGGTCAGACGTGCGCTACGACCCCGCCAATCCCGCCGTCCTGGTCCGCAGGGAAATGGAAGGGACGTTCGCGACTGAGTCGGCAAGTAGTTAAAGACTCAAGCAATCAATGCCCACAAGAATTGGGAACACGCCGGCTTGTGGAGTGGTGAGCAACTCCCCTGTCGGGTCGATCCCCGCCGGCCAAGTAACATAGTGTCCTTTATGTTGCTCTTTTAATAGTCGCGCATGCACCCGAAGACAACCAGCTTGCCGGTCGACGAACTCCTCATTCCGTGCGGGGCGAACAGCTAATCCTGGCTGAGCAGGAAGGCACCGTCTCCGCTCCGTTCTCCCGGCCTGCCACCGTCGTTGACCACCCCGTAGGCGACAAACGGGTTGTTGCCCGAGGTTTTCCTCACCTGGACGTACCCTTGGCTGATCTTGCCGAGAATTCCGTTTTCCTGAGTCCAGCGGCGGGGACCGAGCGTCACGCTTCTGGTTCTCGGCTCGGACTCCCCGCTGCCATCGTAAATGGTGATCTCGAAGGTGCTGGAGCTGTTGTCCACCTCTCCCGTGTTCACCAGCGCCAGGTTGCTGCGGTTCTCTGCGTTTTGCTGCAGTCCGTAGATCCAGGCGCTTTCGACCGAAGCCGCGCCGTGGGGTACTCCGTTGTAGAAAAGGCTGTATTGCCCCCCTCTCTTGTCGGGAGATCCCGTCCGAGCCCCGATCACAATGCCGCTCATTTCCCCCTCGGCCGACGCGACAAACAGGGCTCCCACAAACGCCCGGCCGGCCCGACCGATCCCCTCCACCTCCTCCCGGCGCATCCAGTCGACCAAGTTGGGCAGGATGCGCTGCTCCCTGGCCTCGAGACTCAGACTGAATTCGGCCGTGTCGTCGCCACTGTCGACGGCGTCGGCCACGAAGCTGAAGTTGACGGTCTTTTCCGAGGCCGAGAAGTTGGTGACAGTCAGCTCGCTCTGGAAGTTGCCGGTTTCGATAATGACCGGCAGGGTCTGTCCCGTCTTGCCCACCAGGGAGGCCTCGGTCACCGGAAAAACGAAGGAGCCGTCGGAGTTGAAATTGTCGTTGATGACCCCGTAGGCGTAGAAGGGCGCTTCTCCCGCGATCTTTTCCACCTTGACGTAGCCGTTGTTAAAACCGGCCATCTTCAGGATTTGGTTGTACTGATAGAACCCTCCCGGAGGCAGGGTTCTATCCGGCAGAACCAGGCTCCTTGCCGACGCTGCCGAGTCTCCGGAGAATACCGTCACCCTCAACGTGATTCTCTCTTCCCCCCCGACCGCTGTGTTCTGAACCGCCACGTTGGAGCGGTCCTGTCT
>JAPVWS010000454.1 GCA_027493295.1 Candidatus Versatilivorator vitaminiformans
TCCCCGGTCAGGGCTCCCGAGAAGATGAACGTGGTGATCTTCAGGGAGAATACCGAAGATGTCTACGCCGGCATCGAGTGGCAGCAGGGCAGCCCGGAAGCGGCCAGGTTCATCGAGTTTCTGGGCGATCACCTGGGCAAGAAAATCAAGGCGGATTCGGGCATCGGAGTCAAACCCATCTCCATCACGGGGACCCGCAACCTGGTTCGCCGAGCCATTGGCTATGCCATCAGGCATGGCCGCAGGGTGGTGACACTGGTCCACAAGGGCAACATCATGAAGTTTACCGAAGGAGCGTTCCGGGACTGGGGCTACCAACTGGCGCGGGAGGAGTTTCCGGAGGAAACCATCGCCGAAGACGAGGTCTGGAGCAAGCATGGGGGAAAGGTTCCCGAGGGAAAGATCATGATCAACGATCGCATCGCCGACTCCATGTTCCAGCAGGTGCTCACCCGCTCGGCCGAGTATGACGTTCTGGCCACGCCCAACCTCAACGGCGACTACCTGTCGGACGCCTGCGCCGCTCAGGTCGGAGGACTGGGGATTGCTCCCGGGGCCAACATCGGCGACCAATACGGGGTTTTCGAAGCCACCCACGGGACGGCTCCCAAGTATGCCGACCGGGATGTCATCAATCCCGGGTCGGTTATCCTGTCGGGGTCCATGATGTTCGAGCACCTGGGTTGGACGGAGGTTTCGCAACGGATCGAGGAGGCGTTCGGCCGCACCATCCAGCAGAAGAAGGTCACCTATGACCTGGAACGGCTCATGAGCGGGGCCACCAAGTGCAGGACCAGCGAGTTTGCCGACGCCATCATCCAGAACATGGGGACGTGATAAGGGGCGCACGGCCACAGCCGGTCAGGGAACTGCCATATTCCCAAAGGGGATTGGCCGCGGAATCGAGAGGAGCGATGTCGATGAGAAGAAAAGTGACGATCGTGGGTTCGGGCAATGTCGGCGCCACCGCCGCTCATTGGATCGTGGACAAGGAACTGGCGGATGTGGTGCTGATCGACATCATCGATGGCGTGCCCCAGGGGAAGGCGCTGGACCTGCTGCAGTCGGGACCGGTGGAAGGATTCGACTCCCACCTGGTGGGAACCAACGATTACAGCGACTCGGCCGATTCGGACATCGTCGTCATCACCGCCGGACTGCCTCGAAAACCGGGGATGAGCCGGGACGACCTCCTGATGAAGAACTACGAAATCGTCAAGGGGGTCACCGAACAGGTGGTCAGGTACTCCCCCGGATGCATTCTGATCGTGGTCAGCAATCCGCTGGATGCCATGGTGCAAACAGCCTACAGGGTCTCCGGCTTCCCCAAGAACCGGGTGATCGGCATGGCGGGCATTCTGGATTCGGCCCGGTTCAGGACCTTCATCGCCCAGGAACTGTCGGTTTCTGTGGAAAATGTCCACGCCTTTGTGCTGGGTGGACATGGCGACACCATGGTTCCGATGCCGCGTTACTCCACCGTGGCGGGAATCCCCATAACCGAGCTCCTGTCTCAGGAGCGAATCGATGCCCTGGTCGATCGCACCGCCAATGGAGGAGCCGAAATCGTGGGCCTGCTCAAGACCGGGAGCGCCTACTACGCTCCCTCGGCCGCGGTGACGGAGATGGTCGAGGCCATCTTCAAGGACAAGCGCAAGATTCTTCCCTGTGCCGCTTTCCTGGAAGGGGAATATGGAGTGAATGGTCTCTTCGTGGGGGTGCCGGTGAAGCTAGGCCGGAACGGAATCGAGGAGATCGTGCAGATCGATCTCCGTCCTGAGGAACAGGTGGCTTTGAATAGATCGGCGGCCGCCGTCAAGGAACTGGTCGAGATTATCAAGGTTTGACTCGGACCCTGAGCCGTTGACGGCGCCAGCCCCCGCATCATCGCGGCGGCGGCAACTTCAGGCGAATGACCTCGTAGCTTTCCTCCCGGTCGAAGATCTTCCCGGGAAAGAGCCAACTGATCAGCAATCGCAGCAGACCGAACATCACTCCCGCCACCAGCGTGATCACGATAATGGCTCCCACGTAAAGGAACACGCTCAGCATCATGTGTCCCACCGACAGGGGCTCCGCCTTGGGGTCCCAGCTCACCGAGGAAACATAGGAGACCTTGTCCAGGAAGGACGAGGCGATCTCCGGGTCTGTCGATTCCAGGACCATCACCACCAGAGGACCTTCCCGCTTGTAGAAGACCTGCCAGTCGGGGTGTTGCCGCATCAACTGCTGGTAACCACTCTGGAGATACTTGCCGGCCAGTTGCTGGGTGGGATAGATCATCAGCAGGATCCTGGCCGACCCGTTGAACGGCCGGTAGTCCGCCAGCAGGGCTTCCGCTCCGTGGGCCAGACCGAAGAGGTCCTCCTGCCCCAGCGGGATCCTGAGGCTCAAGGCCTGATGTCCCATGAGGAAAACCTCGCTGCCCGGAACCAGGTGTTCCCGAGGCAGATAGTCCACAAGCGAGGGAAGCGCCCAGTCGTCGGGCAGGGACCGGGCCAGGAACCGGGCAGCCTCGAGGGCCGCGGCACGCCCGGCGGGCAGGGCGGAACGCCCGATCCGGACGTAGAATCGGCTTTGAGCGAAGGCCACCCAATCATCGCTCTCCTCAGCCAGCCGGGGGAAGCCATCCGGAACCCGGGAATCGGCCTTCCTCAAAAGGGTGAAGAGCCCATAGGCGGCCGGGGCGTCCAACATGCGATAGATCCGTATATCAAGGGAACGGTTGCGGCAGCGAAGCTTTTGCCGGCTGAGGTCGCGGAATCCGTACTCGGTCAGGACACGGGATTCCCCGGGTTCGAATGCGGCCGGATCCGGGAGGGTGTGTCGGGCCACGGGACCCAGGGGCGCGCAGCCCGTCTCCTTGGTCAGCTTCTCGAAGAGCGTTTCCAGTTCGACCGGTGTGCCGGCTGCAGGGCGAGGCAAGGCCAGCCCCAGCAGTACCAGCATGAGCAGTAGTTTCACTTCTTTACCTGTTCCGAGTTCAAGCTAGCCCGAAAGGACGAAGTAAACCGCAAAGGCAACGGCGGCCCCTACCATCAACGCGTGGAGTTCCCGTTGCCTGCCGGACGCCAGCTTCAGAAAGGTATAGCTGATGATTCCGGCCCCGATGCCGTTGCTGATGGAGAAGGTGAAGGGCATGAGCAGCAGGGTGAGAAAGGCGGGAACGCCTTCGCCAAGACGACGCCAGGAGATGTCCCGAAGAACGCCCATCATCAGGAATCCCACCAGGATCAACGAGGGCGCCGTGGCCTGCTTGGGAACGATCCCTGCCAGGGGACTGAAAAACATGCCCAGCAGGAATAGCAGCCCCACCACCACTGCGGTCAATCCGGTGCGCCCGCCTGCAGCGATCCCGGCCGCGCTTTCGATATAGGTGGTATTGCTGCTGCAATTCGACAACCCGCCCGCAACCGCGCCCAGGGAATCAACCAGCAACACGCGGTGGACCCCGGGAAGTCTTCCGTCCTTTTGGAGGAAACCGCCTTCTTCCCCCAGCCCCACCACGGTTCCCATGGTGTCGAAAAAATCGGTGAGCATCAGCGAAAAGACGGCCAGGACCGCCGACAGCAGCCCCAGGTGCGGGAAAAAGCCCCAGTCCCAGCGGCCGAAGATCGCCTCGGGGCCGGTCATTCCCTGAGGAAGCCCCACCAGGCTGGAGGGCACCGTGGCTGCGCCGCCGAATGCCTGTGGGTTGCCGAACCCGGAGTTCAGAAGGATGGCCACCAGGGTGGCGGACAGGATCCCCCAAAGCAGGGCCGCCTGCACTTTTCGGGACATCAGCCAGAGGGTCAGGAAGAAGCCGAAAAGGAACGTCACGATGCCCAAGTCGTCCGGATTGCCCAGGGAAAAGGTGCCGCCCTCTCCTCGGGAGATCAGGCCGGCGTTGCTGAAACCGATGATCGCCAGAAACAGACCGATTCCTGCGCCAATGGATTTTTTGAGCGGGGTAGGGATGGCATCCATCATGGCTTCGCGAAACCGGGTCAGCACCAGAACCAGAATGATGAGGCCCTGCAGGAAGACCACCGTCATGGCCTGGACCCAGGTGAGTTGCAACTGGCCGACCAGGTGTAGGGACACCACGGCGTTCAAGCCCATTCCGGGAGCCAGGGCAAATGGGTAGTTGCTGAGCAAGCCCATCAGTATCGAAAGCACCCCCGCGGCCAGGCAGGTGATGCTCAAGACAGCGCCCGACGGCAGGGTGGCTCCGGTCGAATCGGGGATGTCTCCCAGAATCGTGGGATTGACGAAAATGATGTAGGCCATCACCAGGAAGGTGGAAAGGCCGGCCCGGGCCTCCACCGCCAGGGATGTCCGGCGCTGGCTCAGCAGGAAGGTATGTTCGAGCCAACTCTGGGCGACAGATGGGTTGTTAGCCATGGGTGAAAGAAAGGGGGGCTCCGGAAGAAGGCTGCCGGCAGGTTGGTGAACCCGTTTCTCCGCAAGCGTTCTCCATCACTTCGACCGGGGCAGGCGGCTGTTGCGTTCCGGGTAGAGGGATCGGTCGGGACAGCGACGCACGGCTTCGACCGGCCTCGACATTCAGGGTGCGGTGAATTCCGTGGCGAGACTCAACTTGCCCCACAACACCTTGAAGGTGCCCGCTTTCTGCTCGCCTTCGAGCCTGAGGGACAGGCGATCGACTTCGGAGGAAGTTTCCTCCAGTTTCATGGGGACCTCGGCCACTTTGGAATAGTCGGTGCCGCTGATCTGCAACTGCCATTTCCCCTCCGCGACAAACTTGGCTCTCAGAATGTAGGTTCCCCGGGCCACGGAGCTCTCCCCGAATTTCAGTCCCACCTCGGTGGTCAGGGTGGTGTCCCCGTCCGCTCCCAGCCGCCAGGTCTCGCCGGGATAGATCATGGTCTTGATGTCCCGTCCCTTGAGCGAGGGGCGTCCGTATTCGATGGTGACCGTGCCATTGTCCAGTTCCAGGCTTGTCTCCCCGCGGGGGTTAACCTGTGCATGGAGGATCGGCGTGGATAGGATGAGCATCAACGCAGCCGGCAAAAGCTTCTTCATGGCGTTCTCCTTTGGGCTCCCGCAGGTCCGTAAGATTACCTGTCGTCCTGGCAGATTCCGGCCATTATACAGCCGCCCGAGAGGGATTGACAATCGGCCGCGAGCAGGAGTCGTGTTTGACGTCAGATAAGGGGAGCTGTGCGTTCCGTGGCAATGCTGTTAAATTTCCGCCTTCGCGGCTGCGGGTTGTGAGGGTTTAGCGCTGTTTTTGGCGGAGGCATCGCTTTCCTGTGGGGAATCCGTGCCAATCCCTATCCGATGTGGGTTTCCAGGCACAGCCTGGACCGCAACGGCGAGGGCTTCGTGGCTGTTTTCGACGACGGTCCCATCACTTCCGATAATGGCGCCCTGCTGTCGCTTGACTGCGGCCCGGCTGCATAAGACGAGTTGGTTCAATAGTTTGAGACAGGGGTGTTCAAGACTGGACCGGATTCCTGATTTGAGCGACGCGGAACTTCAACTTCTTGTTGGGGGAAGATGTCGGGAAG
>JAPVWS010000455.1 GCA_027493295.1 Candidatus Versatilivorator vitaminiformans
GGGTGAGGTTCACGTAGGGAGGCACGGCCGGATGGGTGGACCCCTCCAGCTTGGAGATGACCGAACCGATCTCGGGCCACCCGCCAGGGGGCGGGTCGTCCTTCAGGCGTCCGGTCATGCACTGATGGGAGGAGTGGCGGTTCTTGGCCCCGACGATGGTTCGCAGGAGCACCAGCTTGTCGGTCATCTTGGCCAGGCGGGGGAGATGCTCGCAGATCTGAATGCCGGAAACGTTGGTGGGGATGGGCTTGAATTCCCCGCGAATCTCCGAGGGCGCCTCCATCTTGAGCTCGTACATGTCCTGGTGCGGCGGGCCGCCGGGGAGATAAATCATGATGATGGCTTTGCTGGATTTGCCGACACCGGCTTGGCGCTCGGCCCGCAACAGTTGCGGCATGGAAAGTCCTCCCATGCCCAAGGCCCCGATCTTGATGAAGTTGCGTCGGTGTATCCCGTCGCAAAGCCGCTGCTGTTGTCCATTGATGGTGAGCATTGTCCGTTGCCCCCGTTTCCCGAGTTGCGATGCAGCCAGGGTGAGTGGTTCTCCGGGCGTGGCCTGGAGATCAATTGCCGATGATTTAAGGGAATTTACCACTTGCGCTGAGAATTTGTAAAGGATTTGGCAATATTCGCAGGTTCTTTGTCGTCCCCTCTCCGCGGTAGCGCGAACCCACCAATCCGATCGCCGGGATGTTGTACAATGCGGACCAAGGAATGATGAATGATGAATCATTTTATGTTCCCGTGTTTCAGCGTGTTCACACTCGTGATCACAATGGCCGTCAGTTCGTCTGCTTCTGAGGCGGCGACCGAGCCTTCAGCGCCTCAGGGTCCCTTTGGCGCCAACGTCTCCTGTCTGGCTGTCGATCCGGAAAACTCCAAGCGGCTCTACCTGGGGACCACTCGAGGAAGCCTGTTCACCAGCAGCGACGGGGGGCGGAGCTGGGAACCCGGAGCCAGGGGATTGCCCGGGAGTCCTGTCGAGGTTCTGGTGGTGGCTCCTTCGGATCCTCGAATTCTCTACATCGGAACCACGTCCGGAGCGGTTTTCAGGAGTTCCGACCGGGGCGCCTCCTGGACGGCCCGAATTCACGGGTTGCCCGGTCGGGCCGTCAAGGCTCTGCTGGTCCACCCCCGCAAGGCCTCCATCGCCTACGCGGGCACTTTCGGCGGGGGGGTGTTCAAGACAAGCAATGGAGGGAGAACCTGGAAGGCAGGCAACCAGGGCTTGGCTGGGAGTCAGGTGGAAGTCCTGACCATGGATCCGCAGGCGCCCCGAACCCTTTACGCCGGCACCCACAGCAAGGGTCTCTTCAAGAGCCTGGACGGAGGAAAGACCTGGAAGAGCAGTGGCTTGAACGATCGCTGGATTACGGCGGCGGCGGTGGATCGTGAGGATCCGGCAGTCCTGTATGTCAGCACCGACGACAACCTGGGCGGAATGGTCTATCGGAGTCCGGATGGCGGGGAAACCTGGAAGCTGGTCAAGAAAGGTGCTGTTGTGCTCGACCTGGCCCTGATCGGATCGGGTTCCGCTGCCGCATTTGCCGGCACCCTGAACGAGGGATTGCTGAAGACGACTGACGGGGGCGAGAAGTGGAAGGCGGTCCACGGGGGGCTGCCCGGTCTTTTCCCGGTGACGGCCTTGGTTGCCCTTGCTGCTGACGGCTCCACCCTGCTGGCGGGCACGGCTGGCGGGGGTGTTTTCCTGAGCACTGACGGAGGCAACGATTGGAACGACTCGAATCAAGGGTTGACCGATGTCCTGGTGCAAGCCCTGGCGTTCGATCCCGCCAATCCCGACCTGGCTTACGCGGGTAGCTTGAGTTCCGGCATTTTCAAGAGTTCCGACGGTGGCCTCAAATGGGAACCCCGCAACCAGGGTCTCACCGAGCCCCGGGTCGAGACCCTCCTGGTCCAGCCCTCCGACCCCGACGAAGTATACGCCGGCACCTTTGGCGGCGGAGTCTTCAAGAGCGTCGACGGGGGAGCCAGTTGGGTCGCGGCCAACCGGGGGTTGCCGCCGGTGAGCCTGGTCCGGTCGCTGCTGGCGGATCCTGCCAGGTCTTCGGTGCTTTATGCCGCCATTGACGGGGAGGGCGTTTTCAAGAGCGAGGATGCCGCCTCTTCCTGGCAGTCGGTCAATCGCGGACTCAAGAAAAAGAAGGTGCGGGCTCTGGCCATGGACCCGGTTGCGGCCGGTACCCTCTACGCGGCCACCGACGGCTCGGGAGTGTTCAAGTCGGTCGACGGTGGAGAGACCTGGAAAGGTGATGCCCAGGGGTTGCCCGGCCTCATGATCGATGCCCTGGCGGTCGGTCCGCCCCCTTCCCGCATCCTGTACGCCGGCTCCTACGGGGATGGGGTGTTCATGAGCAGCGACGAAGGGGCGACCTGGGCGCCTGCCAACCGGGGATTGCCCGCATTTCCGGTGGTGCGGGCCTTGCTCGTCGATCCCTCGAAGCCATCCATTCTCTACGCAGCCCTGCGCCGCGGCCTCTTCCGGAGTCTGGACGGCGGTTCCAACTGGGAGGTGCTGGAATCGGGTCGGCAAGGTCCGGTGGTAGCGACCGGCTTCCCTGCAGGCCGGCTGCACACGCTGGTCCTGGCCGGTTCCGGTCCGGTCCGTCTCTTTGCCGGGACCTCGATGGGCGTGCTACAACTGACACCAGCGACCCAACCGCAAGGTGGGTCCGACTAACTGGTGTTCTGTCTCAAAAATAGGGTTGCCATGTTTCGGAGCGCAACGGCACCGTATTCTAGGAGCGATGACGAGCCAATGCTATTCATTGCGAGGAGGAGCGACGACGAAGACGGTGCCGTTCCGCCCGAACCCGGAGGGCCGATGGAGGTTCCCGGGAGGGCAAGCAGAACGGTGCCTGTTGGCTGAAACGCGACGAGCTTCTCCTACCGACCGTTTCCCGGTGGAACCTCCATCGGAGATGGTAACCTTATTTCTGAGGCAGGACACCTGATCAAGGGAGGCTCTCGTGAAGCCATTTGTGGATTCCACGGGCATTGTTGGCGATGCATCTGAACTGCGACGGCGAATGGATCGTGATGGCTACCTGTACGTCAGGGGGTTGTTGCCGCGCGGGCTTCTGGAGGAACTGCGCCTGAAGTGGCTCGAGGTCCTGGAGGAAGTCGGTTGGGTAAGGGACGGGGCCGGGGAGGAAGGCATTGCCAACCTGGAGGCCTTCTGCGTAGAGCCCGAGCGGCCCTACATGGAAGTCATGACCCGGGTGTTGTCGATCATGGAATTCCAGTCCATCCAGCACCATCCCGACCTGCTGGCGGTGGTGGAGAGGCTGGTGGGAGGCAAGGTTCTGCCCCATCCACGATTGATCGGGCGGACCATCTTTCCCCAAAAGGTGGAGTACACCACCCCGCCGCATCAGGACTGGGTCCCCATCCAGGGGACCGCCGAGACCTACACGGCCTGGTTCCCGGTGAGCGACCTGGCCGGGGAGATGGGGGGCTTGCAGCTCTCTTCCGGTTCTCATCGGGGCGGAGTCTACGAATTCCGCCCGGCGCTGGGGGCCGGTGGCATGGAGGTGACGGACAAGCTGCCGGGAGAGTGGGTCCACAACCCGGTGGAGCAGGGCGACGTGCTGTTCTTTCACAGCCTGATGGTTCACAAGGGCGTCGCCAACCGAAGCAACCGGCTGCGCCTCTCCATGGACGCCCGGTTCCAGAGAGTCGACCAGCCCATCGCTCCCGGAAGCCTGGAACCCCACGGCAAGGAAGTTCGCAACTGGGAGCAGGTCTATGCCGACTGGCCCCCTGACAGCCCCTTAAAATACTATTGGCGGAAATTTCCACTCAAGGTTCAACCCTTCGATCCCAGCTATTTCGAGAAGCGGGACCGGTTGGGCCTGGAGTTGGGTGCAGCCGGGGATCCGCGGGCCCGCTCGGTCCTGCAACGCATCGTTGCCCGGGACACCGACCCGGCCAAACGCGCCAGGGCCGCCAGCCTGCTGGACCAACTGGAGCAACACGCCGGCAGCTAGCCCACATTTCCGGCCAATGGTTATGATAGGCTGTCTTAAACGCCGGGCGCCGGTGCGGCAAATGCAGCCGTGATGGCGCTTCCTCCGGCATTGGAGATAGCCGCCAAAAGGTCTCGGTCAGCGGGGAACCACTTCCGGGCCTGGGGCTGACGAGGAACCGGATCCGCCATGTATAGCCTGTTACACTCCCTACCTCTTTCCCGAATCGCATTGGAACAGCTTCCCGCTGCAGCGGGTGCCCTGATCGTGGCTGAGATCTTCTACAAGTTCGGAAGTTTCAGCCTCGAGTGCCTGGCTTTTCTTGCCACCTGGTACGCATTCGATCTGGTTCTTTCCCTGTTTCGCAGAGGACGTCGGGGATCGATCTAACCAGGGTTGCCAGTGGCCGCCGCCCGGCTTCCACCCCCAACCGCATCAGCCTTCAACTGACGGCTCGGCTTCTGCAACTCCCCCTCAAGTTGAGCGGCATTCCTTTTTCCTGGTCATTCTTGGTGGTCCTTCGTGTCCCTTCGCGGATCACTCTTTTGTGACCCGTCTCTGACCGTAGCAGATCGCTTCGCGGGGCACTCTTTTCGGTTGCTGCCGGGCTGAAGCCGAGGAAACCTTCTCCGGGATCTATCTTTTCCGACGGCGACTTGCTATCATCTCGGGATCCATATCAGTAAAAAGCGACATCGCCGGGGAGAACCAGGATGCAACCGATTACCAGACGAAGTTTCATGATTGTAGGAGCCGGTGGATTGGCTCAGTTGCTGCATGCCGGCCCCAGGCCCAAGCGGGCCGGAGCAGGCGGCAAGAAACGGCGGCTTCTGTTCAATTGGGACGGGTCCATGATTCACTGCTGGGGCCGAACCGCCTTGCCCCATTCCTATGGTCCCCTCACGCGGGAGCAGTTCACCTCTCTGGTATTCGACCCCATCGAGAACACGGGCGTGGACACCCTCATGTTCAGTTTCGGCAGCGGCAACGTGGCCGAATATCAGAGCAACGTGCTGGAGTGGCCGGGCGAGGCCGACCGGTTCAAGTTTCCGGAGAGCAAGACCTGGCACGGCGGGACGGAGGTCGATCCCAAGGACCAGTATCTCAACCCCAAGAGCCTGGCGGACGCCGGCCACAATCCTCCCAAGGTGATCGTGGAGGAGTGCCGCAAGCGCGGCCTGGATGCTTTCGTTTCCCTCAGGATGAATGACATCCATGACGGCCAGCACGCCAGAGGCGCCTTGCCCAACCCGGAACTGCCCACCTTCAAGCGGATCAACCCCGACTGGTTGGTGGACGATCTCGACTGGTGGACGGCGCTGAACTTCGCCCATCCCAGAGTCCGGGCCCTGAAGCTCAAGGTCGCCGAGGAGTTCTTCGATCGCTGGGATTTCGATGGCATCGAGTTGGACTGGTTGCGGCACACGCTCTACTTCCAACGGGGTACCGAGCGAGAAAACGGGAAGTACCTGACCGAGTTCATGCGCACCATCCGCAAGAGCCTCAACGAGAAGGCCAAGCGCCGGGGCCGGCCCATCGAGATCGCCATCCGCATCCCGGAGAAGCTGGAGTGGTGCGCACTGGGCGGTTTCGAAATCGAAAAGTGGATCGAAGAGGATCTGGCGGATATGCTGATCCTGGGTCAGGGCCTGACCGAGCTGCCGACGCTTAGCGAGTTTCGAGGCCTGATGAAGGCTCGCCAACTTCCCATCTATCCCAGCCTCTACAGTTACGGGAACAGCTACCGCGTCAGCCCGGACGAGGTTATTCGAGGGAGCGCCTCCAATCTGTGGCGGGACGGCGCCGACGGCCTTTACACCTTCAACTGGTTCATGTATGGCAGTTGGCGGAAACACCTGCTGAACGAGATCGGCGATCCCAAGCGCATGAGGAAAAAGGACAAGCACTACACGGCCGTTCAGCGGTTCGAGGCCAGCCCCCGAGCCCCGGGTGCCGACTACGTGCGCTACAACACGGTTTCCAAGGGAGCCCCGGTCCCCTTCAACTTGAACGTGGCCGACGGCGCCAAATCGCTTTACATGCCGGTTGCCGACGACTTCAAGACCAGCAAGCCCAAGACGGCCGAGCTGTGGATGGCGCTGGACTATTCCAAGCCGGGGGACCGTCTGACGGTTTCGGTGGGTGACACCGTGCTGGAGCCCGCCGGAGTGGATGTGGCCTCCAGCTGGCAGGACGTGGGTTACCGAATCGCCCCCTTGCCCGGCAACGGCATGATCGGATTTCCTGCCGACAAACCCTTCGACATGCATTTCAAGGCCTTGAAGTTTCAGGTTCCC
>JAPVWS010000456.1 GCA_027493295.1 Candidatus Versatilivorator vitaminiformans
TGGCTTCCACCATGTCGGTCTGCCCCTCGTCATGAAAGGTCTCCACGAACCGGCTGCTTGTCCCTCGGATGTCCCTGAAATGGACGTACTTGATGTGAGATCCCAGGCGCCGGATGGTGGAGGGGATATCCACTCCCATTTCGGCGAAGGTCCCCTGGCAGAAGCAGATGCCGTGGGCCGGACTTGAGCTCAGGCCGATCAGGCGTTCGAAACTATCGACGCTGTTCATGATGCGGGGATAGCCCTGGAAGTTGGGAATGGGGGGATCGTCCGGATGCATGGCCAGCGTGACCCCGCACTCCTCGGCCACGGGCAGGATTCTCTCCAGAAAGAAGTCCAGGTTCTCCCAGAGGCGGTCGGCCGAAGGCAGGTCCGCTGTCGAGGAAGAGGCCCGCGGCAGGTCGCTCAGGTCGAAGCCGGTGACCAGGGCCCCTCCGCGCCCCTTTTCATCGATCGAAGTCCTGGCCCAGTCGCCGCCGGCAATGAAGTTGTAGCAGAGCAGGCCGATGCCGGCTCGCCCCATGTTGTGGATCAGTGTCTTCATCTGCTCCATCTCGGCATCGCGCCGGGGCCCCCCGAGCTTGATGTCCTCGATGGGCAGGTAGCCCTCGACGACCGAGACCCGCAGGCCGAAGGCCTCGATCCTGGCCTTCCGGTCGACCAGATCGGAATATTCCAGTCCCGGGTACCGGATGACCACGTCGGAGACCCCCACCTGGCTTGCCAGTCGGAGGTGGTGATCGGAAATGGGGGTCAGCACGATGCCAATGCGCATGGAGTTCCTCGGAGGATATCCACCAGGGTGGGTCTGCGGACTCGAACCGCGGTCGCGGCTGTTGGGCAGCCCTATTGTAACCTGTATCACCTCGAAACGAACCCGTTCCCGCGAATCACGAAGCGCCACGGCTTGGACAGCCAGGGCTCGGGAGTCTGGCCGAGTCCGATGCGGGGCGTGGCCACAACGGAGGACGGCGGCACCACCTCCCCTCGGGTCAGGGTGAGCGGTGAGTCGGACCGGCAGCAGTCCATCCCGTTTTCTCCCCGGGCGATCCCCAGAGCCTGAGTCAGCTTGGCCGGACCGCTGGCAAGTTGGGACAGGGGCTTGCCGCCGCGCAGCTCCTGCATGCGCGCAATCCCCTCCTGAGGTTCGAATGCCCGGATGAGCACCGCCGCCGGGAATCCTTCCGCCTCGGTGACCAGGTTCAGCATCCAGTGCATGCCGTAGGTGAAGTAGACGTAAGCGAATCCCGGGGGGCCGTACATGATCTGGGTTCGCGGGGTGCGGCCCGCTTTGGCGTGACAGGCCAGATCCCTCTCGCCGATGTAGGCTTCGGTTTCGACGATGGCCCCCACCAGCGGGGCGCCGCCCAACTTGCGGACAAGACGGCAGCCCAGCAGCTCACGGGCGACGGTTTGGGTGGGGCGGTCGAAAAAGGACCGGGGGAGGAAATCGTGTTGGCGGGGAGGAGCCAAGGGTTGTTTACCGGTCCGGGCTACTCCACCCAGTCGGCGATGAAGACGTTGGTCTCGC
The DNA here is from genome assembly GCA_027493295.1 of Candidatus Versatilivorator vitaminiformans. Taxonomy (GTDB): domain Bacteria; phylum Acidobacteriota; class Terriglobia; order Versatilivoradales; family Versatilivoraceae; genus Versatilivorator; species Versatilivorator vitaminiformans. The sequence continues at coordinate 1,532 of JAPVWS010000456.1, forward strand.
CGCGAGCCTTGCCGTGGCGGTTGGAGGCGAAGACCAGTTGTTTTCCATCCGGAGAGAACATGGGGAACCCGTCAAAAGTCTCGTCGAACGTGACCTGTTCCAGATTGGTCCCGTCGATGTCGATCAGGTAGAGGTCGAAGTTGCGACCCCTGGGGTCGCCCAGGTTGGAGGCAAAGATGATCCGCCGGCCGTCCGGATGGAAGAAGGGACAGAAGTTGGCGGCGCCGTTGTCGGTCACCTGAACCCGGCCGCTGCCGTCGGCATTCATTACGAAGATGTCGAGCTGTTTCGGCTCGATCAGGTTTCGGCTCAGCAGGTCCGTGTACTTGGCCTTGGCGGTCTCATCGGTGGGGTGGGAGGCGCGGTAGACGATCTTCCGGCCGTCGGGGGAGTAGAAGGCGCCCCCGTCGTAACCGAGGGTGTCGGTGAGCCGTTGAACCCCCGAACCGTCGATGTTCATGGAGTAGAGATCCAGGTCGCCGTCCCTCATGGAGGTGAATACGATCTTTTCCCCGCCCGGAGAGAGAGTGGCTTCGGCGTCGTAACCCGGAGTGTCGGTCAACCGGGTGAGATCCTGGTTGAAATCGGAGAGAAACAGGTCGTAGTCGGGATAGACGGCCCACACGTATCCACGGGAAAAGTCGGGTCGAGGCGGACAATTTTCACTGCCCAGGTGGGTTGAGGCGTAGACGAACTGCTGGCCGTCCTTGAGGAAATAGGCGCAGGTGGTGCGGCCCTTGCCGCTGCTGACCCGGGTGATTCCGCTGCCGTCGGTGCCCATCACGAAGATCTGGTCGCACTGTCCGCCGTCCCGGGTGGCTTGAAATATCAGGCGTTGACCGTCGGAGGAGAAGTAGGCTTCGGCATTCTCCCCTCCAAAGGTCAGCTGACGCAGGTTGCGCAGGCGGGGTTCCGCGCTTTCGGGCTCGTCCGGCGCCTGGCAAGCGGCCAAACCCGGTATCAAACACAGGGGCGCAATTCGTGCAACCCAGGGGAATTTCATGTCGCCTCGTCCTTTCGCTTTGGGTGGACCGGGGTCACTCCTCTTCCCAAGCGGCCTGGATGCTATTGTAGGTAACCTCCACCAGCGTTTTCAATTGGGGCCGGGTGATCGAAAGCGGCGGCATCAGCACAACGGTGTCGCCGAGGGGTCTCAGGAGGACGCCTCGCTGCCGGGCCTGCAAGACCACCCGATGGCCCATGCGACGTCCCACCGGAAAGGGCTGCCTGCTGCCGCGGTCCCGGACCAGCTCGATTCCCACCATGAACCCCAGTTGCCGGACGTCCCCGACGCAGGGCAGCTCCCACATGCGCCGCAGCGCCCTGGTCAGGTAGCCGATCTTTCCCTGCAACTTCTGCAGGGTCTTCTCCTTGCTGAAGACCTCCAGGTTGGCCAAGGCCGCCGCGCAGGCCAGCGGATTCCCGGTGTAGGTGTGCCCGTGAAAAAAGGACTTGAATTCCTCGTACTCGCCCAGAAAGGACTCGAAGACCTCCTCGCTGGTCAGGGTGGCCGCCAGTGGTAGCGTACCTCCGGTGATTCCCTTGGCCAGGGCCAGAAAATCCGGCCGGATGCCCTCGTGTTCCAGGGCCAGGAATCTGCCCGTTCTGCCGAATCCGGTAGCCACTTCATCCAGGATCAGGTGAACTCCGAAGCGACGTGCCAGCTCGGCCAACCCTCCCATGAAGCCTTCCGGCATGGGCACCATTCCACCCGCCCCCTGAATCATGGGCTCCACCACCAGGCCGCAGATCTCGCGATGGCGGGTCCGCAGCACCTGCTCGACCTCGCTGAGATGATCGATCTCGCTGCGTGGCGGCCGTTTCCCCGGGGGATAGCGGTGGCAATAGGGGTAAGCCACCTTGATGGTGGGAAACAGCAGGGGGCGAAAAATCTCGTGGAAGAGCCGGACTCCACCCACGCTCACCGATCCCAGGGTGTCCCCGTGATAGGCATTGGCGAAGGCCACGAACTTCTTCTTGGATTCCCATCTCGGGCCCTGGTTTCTCCAGTACTGGAAAGACATCTTGAGGGCGATCTCCACGGCCGTGGCCCCGTCGTCGGAAAAGAAGACCCGGGTCAGGTTCGGGGGCGTGAGCTCGACCAGCTTCCCGGCCAGTTGCACCGCGGGAACGTTGGTCAGTCCCAGCAGGGTGCTGTGGTCCAGGCGATCCAGTTGGCGGCGGATAGCCCGCACGATGTGTGGGTGGGAGTGGCCGTGGATGTTGGCCCAAAGCGAAGAAACTCCGTCCAGATACTTCCGTCCCCGGGTGTCGTACAAGTAGACTCCCCGGCCCCGTTCGATCACCAGTTGAGGGGATTCCATCCACTCCTTCATTTGAGTGAAGGGGTGCCAAAGGGTCTGCTTGTCCAGCCTTTCAAGATCGGTTTCCGTCCGATCCGTGGGCGGCGAGTCGGTCATGGGATGAAGGTTCCGGGTCACGGCTGCGGCGGTTGCAGCCTGCCGGCATAGACCAGGGTGTCGTATTCGAATGGGACCCTTCCTTCGACCTGCCACTCCTCGAAAATCCGGTCCAGCGCCCGCATCAGGGACAGGTGGCCGGGGTGTCCGGGTAGCGGCACGAAGGAGCAGGAGAGGGTGCGGCCGACGAGACCCTCCCGGTCGAAAACCTGCGAGTTGGCCAGAATCGTCCTGTGAAATGCTTGCGAGCCGTAGAAAGCCTGCAGTTGGTCCTGGCCGATATTCTGGTGGCGAACCCGGGCGTAGTCGGTTCCGTGGCGCAGCAGCAACTCTTCGTAGGCCCTCAGGAAACCCGTGCTCTGGGTCCTCCGCTGGTTCCAGACCAGCACGGTAAAGGCGGTTGGGTTTGAGATGCGCCGGAACTCCTCTCGGGCCCGGTCGATCCGGAACCAGTGAAAGGACTGGCCGGCGACGATGAGATCCACAGACCGGTTCGCGAGGGTGGTGGCTTCAGCGCGCCCATCGATGCTCCGGAAGCGGGGGTAGCGCTCCAGGTGGACTTCGGCTGTCTGCCGCATCTCGGGATTGGGCTCGACACCTACCACCGGGTAGCCGTGCCGCAGGAAGAGCTCAGCCAGCAGTCCCGTTCCGGAACCGATGTCGCCGACGCGGTGGGAAGGCTTCAGGGCCGACAGTTCCCTCAGCCACTCGACCAGACCCTCCGGGTAGCCCGGGCGATACTTTCGATAGTATTCGACCCGCCCCAGAAAGCGTTCCGGAGCTTTGGCTGGGGAAGACAATGGGGCACTCTTTCAGGACGTTGGGATTGAGACCGGAGACCGGCGCCCGGAGAAGAGACTAGCCGAGCCCCGGCCCGGTGGGCAGATCAATACGAGAGTGAAAAAGGGGCCTCTTACGAACCTCGGAGAGTAACGCCCCCCACCGGCTCGACGGCGGGCTGGATCCCCTATGTGGCGATCTCGCCGATTCGGTCCCCCCCACCGGTTCGACTGCGGGCGAAGCCCTTGTCTCACCGACTCCCCCTCCAGGGGGGAGTGCTTGAGGCCAGCACAAGGCATACAGTAGAACTCTATCACTCCCCCCTGGAGGGGGAGTCGCAGAAGCCGAGCCGAATGGCGAAGGCTGATGCGGAGGGGGGCGACGCCGCGCCTCCTAGATACGGCCTCAGCCAGCCAAGCGAAGGCTGATGCGGTGGGGGCAAGTCTCGGCTCCGCAACGTGCGACCGGGCGGCTCAATCCCTTGGTCTTAAACTGGTTCCACAAGCTCCCGCTGCTTGAGTTGCGGCGTTTGTTTCAAATAAGTCATGGGAGCCTGCGCGGACGAAACATGCCTTAGTGGATTTGCCGCCGACCAGGAGGCTCGTGCTGGGCCGGCAGCCGATTACAGCTCAGACTCCCGGCGAATTTCCTTGATTCGTATGTTGCGGAACTCGACCTTGGTCCCGTGTCCCAGGAAGCCGATATGGCCGCTGCTTCGGGTCACTCCCGGGTGTTTCTCCAGGACCTCGGGGTCGGTCACCGAATCCAGGTCGAAGTCGACGATGACGGTCCGGTTCAGGGTGACGGTGATCTGCCGGCCCACAGCGCGGATCTCCTCCTGGTTCCACTCTCCGGTCGGTTTCAGGAAACCCCGCCTGGCCGGCGCCAGGTCATAGACCGATCCGTGATACTGGGTCGGGCGGAGCTTGTCCTTGTAACGGGATGAGTGGTTGTCGAGGACCTGGATTTCCAATCCCTGGTAGGCGGCATCCCCAACCAAGGGAGATCGGATGCCGACGCCGTTGTTGGAGCCTTCCTGCAGGCGAAACTCGAAGCGCAGCACAAAGTCCGCATACTCCCGCTCGGTGAAGAGGTTGCCCCCACCCTCGGCGGGACAGATCAACACCCCGTCCTCCACCAGGTAGCCCTCACCCACCTTGCCTACCGGTTGCCAACCCTGAAGAGACTTGCCGTCAAACAGCGGCATGAAGCCGGGCTCCGGACTCGATGAACGACCGCAGGCGACCCAGCTGACCATCAGGAGGACAAGGACCGTACGTTTCATGGTGGGTTTTCGCCGGATGCTTCAGGGATGGAGGTTGGTATCATCGGGAATCTGGTGGTCCATCTCGACAGCCGGCTCGTCCACGTCGGGGCATCCTACCACCTTGGCCGGAACCCCGGTGACGGTGCAGTGGGGTGGAACCTCGGCCAGGACCACGCTGCCCGCTCCGACTTTGGCGCCCTCACCCACGTGGACGTTCCCCAGGATCTTGGCGCCGGCGCCGATCAACACCCCACGATGGACCTTGGGGTGGCGGTCTCCGCTCTCCTTGCCCGTTCCGCCCAGCGTTACGGCGTGCAACATGGAGACCATGTCGTCCACCACGGCCGTCTCGCCGATGACCACGCCCGTGCCATGATCGATGAAGACCCCTTTGCCGATGCGGGCGGCCGGATGAATGTCGACCCCGAAGACTTCCGAAATCCGGTTCTGGAGCAGCAGCGCCAGCTGACGGCGCTCCTGCGTCCACAGCCAGTGGGCCACGCGGTAGGACTGGAGTGCATGGAACCCCTTGTAGTAGAGCAGAGGCTCGGCGTAGCTGTTGCAGGCGGGGTCTCTGTCGCGGAAGGCCTTCAGATCCTCCCGAACCGCGGCTCGAATGGAAGCGCTGTCGGCCAACGCCTCGTCGATGACATCCCGAATCAGCATGGGAGACAGGCTGGGACTGGTCAGCTTGGCGGCAAGATGAAAGCTGAGCGTGTCCTCCAGGCTCTGGTGGTTGAGCACGGTGGAGTGCAGAAAGCTGGCCAGGATGGGTTCCCTGGCAGCCTCGAGCGAGACGTCTTCACGGATATCCCCCCAGACCGTGTCGCTCCCGACAGCCTCGTGTTTGAGAAGTTTCATGTTCGATTCCGGATGCAGGCCCACTCGGCCGCCGATCGCTCCGCGCCCGGCCGGCAAGGATCCCATAAAATTCCCTGACCAAGGGCCTCTTAACCCGGCAATTTAAGCGGAAAACCCGATTGAAGTCAATTGGGACGGCCGCTGACGACTTGTGCCGAAAAACTCCATTCTCCCCTCCCGCCACCCGAAAAGAACCACGGGGAGATGAATCCGGCCGCTATTCGGGGTACACTAGGATTTCGGATAGAATCGGTAGCCCCTCGGTTCGCGAGGAGGAAGCGTTGAAGGCGAGAATCCCCGGTGTTCATGGCTTGGCTTGTCTAGGGATTGCTTTGGCCTGGATGTCTGCTGTCCCGGCACTGCCTCAAGGTTCGCCTGACACCTCGAAGGTAGGGGTGGTGAAGGCATTCATGGCCGCCAGAACGCTGCGGCACAACGTCGAGGCCCGCAAACTCATGACGGCCGGGTTGGAGAAGCGCTATCTTCGCGGCAAACGTCTCTCCATCCGGGTACGCAGCGGGCGGATCGCCGCCTTCAACTTCAGTCCTGCCGCCGTATTCCCGCTGGGCAAGGACAAGTTCCAGGTCTCGGTGGAAAGCACCTGGGTCGACCTCAACAACCAGGTGAGCAGCCGGGTCAACGAACAGATCCGGTTCGTGAAGATCAGGGGAGAATGGCTGGCCGAAGATATCAAGTTTCTGCGGTCCGATCCCCGCCGGCCCATCATGCCCTTCAACGTGGCCAGCGAGAAGCGGGCCAAGTTCGCCATGATGGTGGCCAAGCGATTCATGAGGCACCTGATCGACCGAAACGTCCAAGCGGCCAGCCAGTTGCTGACCCAGGGCTTTCAGAGCCGCTTCCACAATCAGGGGGTGATGAGCGAATACCTGCTGGGCTCGGAAGATCCTGCCTACGTCGCCTTTGAGGTTACTTCGCTGGTTCAGACCGAACCCGATCGCATGACCATGGGGACCGTCATCTATCTGGCGGCCAGCGGCGAGACCGGGTTCGACAGGTTGGAAGCCTCCTTGATCCTGCATAGAGGCAGCTTGGACTGGGTGGTGGACGGAGTGGAGTTCAAGGAAACCTGAGACCCGCTTTCACGCTCGCCTGCCTATTCGCTATTCCTCGCTGAATTCCGTTTGCACGCTGGCCGAGAGAGTTTGGATCATGGCCTTGGCCTGTGCGGCAAACCTTCCCTCGGGCTCATAGAGCAGGTAATTTTCGAAGGCCTCGACGGTGCCCGGCGCGGGAATGGTCTTGCCGTCAGGAGTGAATGTGGCCGTGGCTACCAGGCCCATTCCGATCTGATAGTGGGCGTTGGCGTGTTTCGGATCGGCTTCGACGGCCTTCTTGAATGCCTCCAGGGCTTCCGCGTTCTTGCCGCTGTTGCTCAGCACCACACCCAGGTTGTAGAAGGCCTGTCCGGCCCTGCCGGGGTCGAGTGCGGCCGCCTTCTCCATGGCCTCCACCGCCAGGTCCGCATCACCCTTGTTACCGTGGACAAGGCCTAAATTGAAGTAGTACTCGGACTCCGCCACGGGATCGGGTCTGTCGGCCAGAGCGGCAAGGGCGTTCTTGTAGGCCTCGATTGCCTGATCGTACTTCCGCAGCCTCTGGTAGGAAATAGCCAGGTTGCCGTGAGCCACGTGCTGTTTCGGATCGATTTCTGACGCTCTCCGAAAAGCGATGGAGGCCGCTTCGTAGTTCTTGGCCATGAAGAGCTTCCGCCCCTCGTCGAAAGCCGACTTCATGTTGGTGAACTTCTTTTCAGCGGCTTCCCTGCGTTTGCGCTCCTGCTCCATGGCCTCTCTTTCCTCGTCGCTCAACTGGGCCAGGGCCTGCTTTCTGATTTCGGCCAGGTCGAAGTCCAATGTGTTCTCGTTTCCCAGCTTGATCCGAAACTCCTGGTAATTGGCTACCGGCTGGCCGTCGATGGCCAGGGTCACCCTGTAGAAGGCCGGGTAGAGTCCCCCGATAAAATAGCGCCCCTGCTTGTCGGTCTTGACTTGGTAGCTCTTTTCGACCTTGACTCGGCCCAGGGAAATCACGGCCCCTTCCAGGGGCTTTCCATCCTCGCCGATGACCTCTCCGGAGAGGGCGCTCTGGGCCGACAGGGTAGCCGGCAACAACAGGGATGCCACGGCCAGGATGGCCAAGGTCGGAAGGGCGCGTATCTTTGTGTTCATGGAAACCTCCAGCGACGGATTCTGCCTGCTAGCCAGGCTTTCCCTTTTGGATGAACTCTACCGCAAAAAAGTCCCCTGGGCTAGGTTTTCTCCGCGTTGAGATAGGGGGTCGGGTCCTCCACTCCGGCTTCCCGAAATCCTCTCCTGCGCAGGGCGCAACTGTCGCAGCGCCCGCAGGCGATGTCCCCGTCCCGATAACAGGACCAGGTCAAGTGGAGGGGAGCGCCCAGCCTCTGTCCGGCGGCTACGATCTCGCACTTTTTCATCCGGATGACCGGTGTCAGGATCTCCAGGCGGGTCTCGGGGCGGGTCCCAGCCTCAATCAGGCGGTTGAAGGCCCGATAGTACTCGGGGCGGCAGTCCGGGTATCCCGAGCTGTCCTCGAAGACGGCCCCGATGAATATGGAGCGGGCGCCCAGCACCTCGCCCCAGGAGGTCGCAATGGAGAGAAAGTGGGCGTTGCGAAAGGGCACATAGCTGCTGGGAATCTCCCGGCGCTCCAGGTCGGGCTCTTCGACCTCCATGCTGGTGTCGGTCAAGCTGGACCCTCCGATCCGGCCCAGGTGGGACAGCTCGCACACCAGCGTTCTCTCTGTCCCGTAAAATTCAGCGATTCGATGAAAGGCTCTCAACTCCTGCCGGGCGGTACGCTGCCCGTAGGAGACGTGGAGGAAGGCCACCTCGTGCTGCTGCAGGGCCATGGCCGCACAGACGCAACTGTCCATGCCCCCGCTCACCAGTACCACTGCCAGTTCTTTCTTCATGGTTGGGCCCGTTGGGAACTCGGACCGGCTACTTCAGCACCCGCAGTCGGAAGGACATGACTTTTCCGCGGATCAGGGTACAGAGGTACTGTTCCCAGAACTTTCTCAGGAAACGGAAGCGGGGACTGCGATTCTGCAGGTTGACCAGGAACTCGAAGCCCAGGTAGCGGTAGAGCTTGAGCAGCTTGACCTCGGAATATTCCACGGTAAATCGGGCCTTCGAATAGTAGTTGGTCCGGGATTCCTCTTCGAAGTGCTCGAAGGAGCGGCTGTTGAGGTGCCAGCGGTGGGAGGGGTCCTGCCAGGAGGAGGTGTCGGTGTAGTGGGGCGTCACCACTTCCACCAGGGCGCCGGGGCGGGCAATGCGATGCACTTCCTCCATGGTGCGCACGATGGACTGGATGTGTTCCACCACGTGAGACATCCGAACGTGATCGAAAGAATCGGAGGGAAAGGGATAGGGGAACCGGTCCAGATCGTGGACCACGTCCACCCCTTCCAGCGGCACCACGTCCAGGCCGATGCTTCCGGGAAGCTTGAAGCGGCCGCAACCGATGTCAAGGCTCTTTCGGCTCA
>JAPVWS010000457.1 GCA_027493295.1 Candidatus Versatilivorator vitaminiformans
CTCCGACTGGTGGGCGTCGTACGCGCGAACGATCCGTTGCACCAGGGGGTGGCGGACGACATCGCCTTCGTGAAAGTAGACGAATTCGATCCCCTTGACCCTGGAGACAATGCGGCCGGCCTCCACCAATCCGGAGACCTTGCCGGGCGGCAGATCGATCTGGGTGATGTCTCCCGTGATCACCGCCTTGGAATGAAAACCGATGCGCGTCAGAAACATCTTCATCTGTTCTGAAGTCGTATTTTGCGCTTCGTCGAGGATCACAAAGGAATCGTTGAGTGTGCGGCCTCGCATGAAGGCGATCGGCGCAATTTCGATGGTGCCCCGTTCCAGGTAGCGATCTACCTTGTCGATGTCCAGCATCTCGTAGAGGGCATCGTAGAGGGGACGCAGGTAGGGGTCCACCTTCTCCTGCAGGCTGCCCGGCAAGAAGCCCAGGCGCTCGCCGGCCTCCACGGCAGGTCGAGCCAGGATGATCCGGTTGACCTGGCGAGCCAGCAAGGCAGCCACGGCCATGGCTACCGCCAGGTAGGTCTTGCCGGTACCGGCCGGGCCGATACCGAAAACCATGTCAAACTTTTCGATGGACTGGAGGTAGAGATGTTGGTTGAGGCTGCGGGGAGTGACCTGTTTTCTGCCCGAAAGGCGCATCCGCGGAACGAGAACACAGTCCTTCAGGCGAACCTTGGGGTCTTCCGAAATGATCTTCAGGATGGACTTGAAGTCTCCGTTGTTGAATTGAAACCCCTGTTCCCGGACCTGATTGAAGTCCCGTACCGCCCTTTCGACGATTTCAACGTCTCCTGCTTTCCCTTCGATGACCAGGGTTTCGGACGCCAGGGATAATCTGACATCGAAAACGTTTTCGACAAATGCCAGGTTTTCGTCGAGAGTTCCGAAGATCGTCTCCGCCCCATGCCCGAGGGCGACACTCTTCTTCATCATGCGGTGTGGTCTGGTCTCCTCCTGTAACGGGATCCCGAAGAGTGTGACACAGCCGGACCTTGACGGTCAAGGAAGGGGAGACCGTGTCTGAAACACTCCGGTTTCAGACAGTGGTCAGTGGCGAGTGGATAGTGGTTAGCCGTCCCCCGCCTGCCGTGCGGAGCATTCAAGGAAGAATGACCGATCGTTTCAGCAAAGTGGAACATGGCCACAAAAGACACAAAAACACAAATTGTGCCTTTTGTGCTTTTTGTGGTTGGACAGCATTTTTCACCAAGTCGCACCCGATATTGAGAAAGGCACAACCTCAGGTTTGCCTGCAAGATGAACTGACCCGCTACGAGTTTTGCAATAAGCTCACCTCATCAATCAGTCTATTGGTGTCTATTCGTGTCCATTTGTGGTTCGTCGTTTCCCTTCTTGGAATTCTTTTCCCCTTTGCCGACCTCTGGCGGTTCCCTCTTGATCCTTCTCAAACCCCTTAGTGGCCCTTCGTCGTCCTTCGTGGCCCTTCGTGGATAACTCTTGTTTTCAGGTCGATCTCATTGTTCCTGCATGAGCTCCAGAAATTCGGTTTCGTCCATCACGCGGATGCCCAGTTGGCGAGCCTTGGTCAGCTTGCCGCCGGCATCTTCTCCGGCAACCACGAAAGCGGTTTTCTTGCTGACTGACGAGGTCACCCGCCCTCCTCTCAGGGTGATCATCCGGGCGGCTTCTTCCCGGGTGAGCGAGGGCAGTCTGCCGGTAAGCACCACCTGTTGGCCCTGGAGGTCCGAGGTGGCGGAATCCTCCCGCCTTTCCTCCAGATTCAAGCCGGCCAATCGGAGCTTCTCCACGATCTGCTGGCTGCCGGGCTGGGCGAAAAACTGCCGGACCGACTCGGCAACTACCGGCCCCACTTCGAACGCGGACTCCAGACTCTCCAGGGAAGCCCCGGACAGATTTTCCAGGGTGCCGAAGTGGCGGGCCAGCACCATGGCCGTGCGTTCACCGACGTGGCGGATGCCCAATCCAAAGATGAGCTGTCCCAAGTCTCTCTGCTTGCTGGCTTCGATCTGGGCCAGCAGGTTGGCGGCGGACTTGGGGCCCATGCGCTCCAGCCCGACCAGGTCTTCCAGCTTGAGGGCATAGAGGTCGGACGGATCGCGAACCAGTTCCCTTTTCAGCAGTTGGTCGACCAGCGCCTCGCCCAAGCCCTCGATGCGAAGGGCCCTGCGGGAGCAGAAGTGCAGCAGTGCCTCCCGGATCTTTGCCGGACAGGTCGGACTGATGCAACGAAGGACGGTTTCGTCCTCGGCCCGAACGACCTCTGCCTGGCAGATGGGGCACCGGCGCGGCATGGCAAAATCCCGTGCTCCGGGAGGCCGGAGGTTGTCGACGACCTTGACCACCTTGGGGATGACGTCCCCTCCCTTTTCCACCCAGACGGTGTCGCCGATCTTGATTCCGAGGCGGGCGATCTCGTCCAGGTTATGCAGGGTGGCGCGGCTGATGGTGGAACCTGCCAGGCGAACCGGTTCCAGCACGGCAACCGGTGTCAGAGCCCCCGTCCTTCCCACCTGAACCTGAATGTCGTTCACCACCGTGGTGGCCTGTCGCGCGCGAAACTTGTAGGCCACCGCCCAGCGGGGGAATTTGGAGGTCGCTCCCATGTCCTGCTGGAGCGCGATGGAATCCACCTTGACTACCACGCCGTCGATCTCGTAGTTGAGCTCCTGCCGCCTGTCCTCCCACATTTGGCAGAAGTCCATCACCTCCCGCACCGAGGCGCACCGCTTCCAGCGGGGATTGACTTTGAATCCCGCATCCTTGAGCCACTCCAGCACCTCGGAATGGTTCCGGCGCGGAACCCGTCCGTCCACAAGGGCCTGATAGACGAAAATATCCAGATTCCGCCCGGCCACCACACCGGGATCAAGGGTTCTCAGGGTGCCTGCAGCGGCGTTGCGCGGGTTGGCGAACAGTGGCTCCCCTTTCTCCTCCCGCTCCCGATTGAGATTTTGAAAGGAGTCCAGCGGCAGGAAGACCTCCCCTCGCACCTCGACCTTCCCTCCTCCTTGCGCCTGGCGGCTCAGAGCCGGCGCATGGAGCGGCACAGACCGTATGGTGCGGACGTTGGCAGTGACATCCTCGCCCCGGAGCCCGTCGCCCCGGGTGACTCCCCGAACCAGCGATCCGTTTTCGAAGGTCAAGGCCAGGCTGAGGCCGTCGATCTTGAGCTCACAGACAAATCCGGTCCGACTGTCCGCCGCCGACTCCTGAACACGCCGGTCATAGTCCAGCAGCTCGCTTTCCCCGTAAGCGTTGTCCAGGCTAAGCATCGGGAAAGTGTGCTCTACCGCGACCTGGCCTTCAGCGGGCTTCCCTCCCACCCTCTGAGTGGGAGAATCGGGAGTGACCAACTCGGGATGGGTTGCCTCCAGTTGCTGGAGCTGTCTGAACAGTTCGTCGAAGTCCCGATCGGAGATTTCGGGGTCGTCCAACACGTAATAGCGGTGCTCGTGGTAACGAATCCGCTCCCGCAATCCGTCTATCTGCTCCTCCGCCTGGGCCTTGACCGACATGACACTCCTACCCGCTTGGCTGCAACAGCCCAGTTTCACCCGTATCAGGCGCTTTCCGGTTCCCGAAACCCTCGGCTGACCACCCTTCAATCTCCACTCTTCAAACTTCACACTTCACACTTCACACTTCAAACTTCAAATCGCGGCGGCGCCCAGCTCCAGTCCCTGACGAACGGAACGGATCACCTCCCTGTAGTAGTTTTCGTAGAGTGGGATGATCTTGGTGGAACAGAATTTCTCCATGGCGAAATCGCGGGCGTTCCGGCCCATGGTGCTGTGTCTTTCAGAATCCATCAACAGCTCGATCGCCCTGGACGCCATGGTGGTTACATCTCGGGGAGTCACCAGGTATCCGTCCCGCCCATCCCGGACCACTTCGGGAAGCCCCCCCACCCTGGATGCGATCACTGGCACCTGGCAGGCCATGGCCTCCAGGGCCACCAAGCCGAAGGATTCGGTATCGCTGGGGAGCAGCAGCAGGTCGGATACACCCAGCAACTCGGCAATGGAGTCCTGCTTGCCCAGAAAAACAACTCGATTTTCGAGCCCTTTGTTGTGGGCCAACCACTCGGCGTTGGAGCGCTCCGGACCATCGCCCACCATCAGGAGCCTGGCTGGGACTCGACTCTGCACCCGGTCAAATATCTCGACGACGTCGTTGACTCTCTTGACAGGGCGGAAATTGGAAATGTGGATCAGGATCCTTTCCTCAGGGAGGGCGTACCTTCCCCTGAGGATTTCATCGTGGGAACGCTGGAACACATCGCAATTGACGAAATTGGGGATGACGGTGATGGGATCGTCCATTTCGAATTCCCGCCCGGTCAATTCTCGCAAAAACTCGGAAACCGCCGTCACTCCGTCGCTCTTTTCGATCGAGAGTCGGGTAATGGGCAGGTAGGATCGATCGTTTCCCACCAGGGTGATGTCAGTCCCGTGCAGGGTGGTGACCACGGGAAGCCGCATGGGCTTGAGCATCTCCTTGGCCAGGAAGGCGCTCACCGAATGGGGAATGGCGTAGTGGACGTGCAGCAGGTCCAGGTCCTGGTGGATGGCGACATCGGCCATCTTCGTGGCCAAAGCCAGCGCATAGGGAGGATGCTCGAACAGGGGGTAATTCATCATTTCCACTTCATGGAAATGAATCCGGTCACTGGTGGCATCCAGCTTGATCGGGATCGCATAGGTGATGAAATGGATCTCATGCCCCCGTTCGGCCAGTTCCTTGCCGATTTCGGTGGCCACGACGCCGCTTCCGCCGTAGCTGGGGTAGCAGGTAATTCCGATTTTCATGGGGACGCCGCCTTTCGGGACGAGGCGAAAAAGGCCACCGGATCCCCCACGGCCAATGCCTCTCGCGTATGGAAGGCTTCCGCGTAGCTTGTCCGGATGAGAGAACCGTAATGCCGGTTCAGCGCCTTGAGCGCCGGAAGGAACTCGGGAACGCTCAGATAGGTTCGGGGCTCATTCGATCCGGGGTCGTGCAATTGGGAAGCAAAACAACCGATGGCCCGCATTTTTTGTTCGAAGAAAGCGCTGATGTCCACCAGGAAAGAAGGAGCCCGGAAACTCGCTTGCCGGTAATAGACAATGCGGTCGGGTCGAAACCGCGGTTGACCCGTCGTGATTTTCTTCAAGCCGGAAAGGTAGCAGGCAGCCGTCACGATCCGGCTGGTGGCCACGTGATCGGGATGGGGATCGTCCCAGTGGTGAGTGAATACCAGACCCGGACGGAACTCCCGCAATTGCTCGATGACCTTGAGGCGCCCCGGCGAGGTGTCCTGAAGGTGGGCGTCCCGAAGCCCCAGGTTGACTCTTGTCTTCAATTCCAGGACCTCGGCCGCGGCCTGGGCTTCTCGGGACCGGACCCGGGAGGTGCCCCGGGTCCCCAACTCACCCCGAGTCATGTCCGCGACGCCGGTCCGATGACCCAGATTGGCCAACTTGGCCAGAGTTCCGCCTACCGACAACTCGACGTCATCCGGATGAGCCCCGAAGGCCAGTACGTCCAGCTTCATAAATCCGTCCACTTCCCTGTCCGGAAGCCAGAGCAGTTCCCACTTCAATGCGCCGGCTCTCCCCTCCCAGATCCACGAAACCCACCCGCGTGGCTCCTTGGCAATCCTGCTCTCTCAGCTTTTCCGGCCACTCCACCAGGATCACCGCCTCCCGGTCCAGAATTTCCTCCAGGCCCAGAGTCTCCAGGTCCGGCCCCGGCTCGACGCGATACAAGTCCAGGTGAAACACGGGCAGCCTCGCCCCGTACTCGTTGATCAAGGTGAAGGACGGACTGGTGACCTCATCAGGATCGTCCAGGCCCAGTCCACAGACCATCCCCTTGCAAAACACGGTCTTGCCGACTCCCAGGGGACCGTCAAGCAAAAACATGCAGGGCCGCTCCAACGTCTGCCCCATGGCGAACGCCGCCTGGAAGGTTTGACGTGCGGAATGGCTGAAGATATTCAGTGTCATGGGATTCGGGCCGCCTGCGGAGGGCGGTTGCAGGCGACGGCACCGAACCCCGGGGCAGCCTCCCGGATCTTGCGCAGGGCCTCGGCCGTGAAGCCGGTCAGATCGGAGGCCATTACCGATTGGTCTCCGCGGACCTCTTGCGCCAGATCGCCGGTCAGACCGTGAACGAAAACCGCCAGGGTGACGACCGACTCCAGATCGTCGATCCCCCGTCGGTCCCTGGTGGCGGGCATCGAAAACCATTGGGCCAAGAGCCCGGCCACGATTCCAGTCAGAACGTCTCCCGAGCCCCCCTTGGCCATGGCCGGGTTTCCGCTCGAATTCAGGTAGACCTGACCGGAAGGCGAGGCCAGCAGGGTCTGGTGTCCCTTCAAGACCAGGTACAGCCCCCTCCCCATGGCGAAGTCCCTGGCCAGCTCGATTCGATTCTCCTGCAATTCCCGGGTCGAGATCCCCAGAAGCCGCGCGAATTCCCCCGGATGCGGAGTGAGCACCAAAATCTCATCTTTGCGCTGCAGCAGTTCCAAGGCGCCCTGGCAGGCGTTGATACCGTCGGCGTCCAGGACCACCGGCAGCGGGCACTCCTCCACAAAACGCCTGACAAACTGAACGGTTTCGCTCTCCTGCCCCAATCCCGGGCCCAAGGCGATTACCGTCTTGCCCTGCAGCAGGCTCTCGACCCTCGAGTAGTCGAACGCCTTGGTGGAGAATGTCCCCCCGGGGGTGGCTGCCAGCGGCTCCGTCATAACCTCCAGGAGTTGACCGGCCACAACCGGCTGGCAAGGGGAAGGCACCGCCAGGGTCACTAGGCCGGCGCCGCAGGCCAGAGCCGCCTGCGCCGTCATGGCGGCGGCGCCGGTCTTGCCGGTTGAACCGGCGACTGCCAGGACGTGGCCGAAGTGGCCCTTGTGAGCCTCGGGCTCTCTCGCAAAAGCCTGCAGGGTGGTTGCAGCCTCGGCCCGGATGACTTGATGGAGCCGCGACCCCGACTCCCGCACCAGTTCGGGAGGGCTGCCGATGGGAACCACCACCCATTTCCCGGAAAAGCGGGCTGCGGGCGCGAAAACATGGGCCGGCTTGGGAGCGGTGAAGGTCACTGTCAATTCGGATACGGGAGCTGACATATCGCCCGGGGGATTCCCCAGGGAATCGCAGTCCAGACCGGAGGGAAGGTCAATGGCCACCACGCGGGGAAAGCGCCTCAGGCATTGGACCACCTCCGCCATGAAACCTGTCAGGGGAAGCCTGACTCCGGTGCCCAGAAGAGCGTCCACCAGGATGTCGGCCCTGGCGGGGTCGAGTCGGGACTGCAGTCTGTCGGACCCATCGCCCTCCTCGACGATCCACTCGATGGGAACTCCCATCTTTTGGGCCACTTCCAGATTGGTCCTGGCATCACCTTTCAAGGACTTCGGTCGAGCCATCAGGACCACTTGCGTGGACACGCCTCCCAGGTGAAGGTGTCGGGCCACCACCAGGCCGTCTCCTCCGTTGTTCCCCTTGCCACAGACCACCAGCACCCTTGAGCCCTGGAGCCCGGCAAAGTGCCGCTCCATCTCTCGCACGACTCCGCTGCCGGCGTTCTCCATGAGCAACAGGCTGGGGAGACCGTACCGGGACGTGGTCTCCCGATCCACCCAGCTCATCTGCCCGCTAGACAGGATTCTCATATCGCCTCTGGTTGCCGGGTTCGCCCCGTATTGACCCCAGCTCAATCTAAGCGGTTGAGAAAGTTCAAGTCAAGATCAAAACCGGCGGTCCCGGAGGGGTGGAATCCGAGGTGAACGGAACTCAATCGATGCTCTCCCGGGAGCGCCGCCACCGGGTGGGAAATGCGGCTGACTGCAGGCTGCCCTCCCGTTGACAATCCTGCGGGTGGAACCTAGAGTTGTGGTTGTAAGCGCCGGTTGCGCCACCATCCAGCCCTGAGCGCATGGCTCGCCCTGGGCCCTTCGGCGGATTCCAGGTCATGACCCACTTCTATCTCTACCTGTCAATCATATTGCTGGCCAAGGGGCTCACTCTGGCCGTGGTGGCGCTGGCTCGACAGCGAAGGAGGGCGGAGCGCCCGGATTGCAGCGAGTCCGTCGCCCCCGATGAGCTGGAGCCCTTCACCTGTCTCAAGGCCGAACTGAAAGAGGTCAACGAGGGAGTATTCCTGTGTCGAATGCGGTTTGCCAACCAGGCAGGCCGCAAGCTGCTGGAGCCGAAGGAAACCGGCCGGCGGACTTTCGCCTAGCCCGCCCTGCCGTGCGGATCATTCGAGGGTGAAACAGGGGCCTCTTACTATCCTCGGAGACTGTCTCCCCCCCACCGGCTCGACTGCGGGCTGGATCTCCTAACTGGCGATCTCGCCGATTCCATCCCCCCCACCGGTTCGACTGCGGGCGGAGCCCTTGTCTCACCGACTCCCCCTCCAGGGGGGAGTGCTTGAGGCCAGCACATGGCTTCCAGTAGAACTCTATCACTCCCCCCTTGAGGGGGAGTCGCAGAAGCCGAGCCG
>JAPVWS010000458.1 GCA_027493295.1 Candidatus Versatilivorator vitaminiformans
GGCGTTGAGGTTGGGGCAGTCCACCTGGTTTCCCCCGTAGCAGGCCAGGTTGTCGGCCCGAAAGGTGTCCACGTCCAGCAGGATGAGGTTGAGCCGGTTGCCCTTGTCCCTTTGGTCCGGCGGTTTTTCCCACACTCCCCCGGCACCTTCCTTGGCGTTCTCCCCGGGCCTGCCGCCGCCGCAGCCCGCCAGGCCGACGGCCGCCGCCGAGGCCGGAGCCCGGGTCAGAAATTCCCTTCTGGTGAAATGTTTGGCGGTCATGGGGAAACTCCTTTCCTTGGCGCGAAGGGGTTGGCCCGTAGTCAGAGAGTGCCGACAGAACCGCCGCCATCATAGCGCAATGAGGTCGGGTCGGGGCTCGCCTTATCGGAAACAAAAGAAAAAGAGTTATCCACGAAGGAACACGAAGGACGACGAAGAGCCACCAAGGGATTGGAGAAGGCTCAAGAGGGATCTGCCAGGGGCTGGAAAGGGGAAAGAACTAGTCCGCCAAACGACTCCACGGGGTTGGAGGAAACTCGAATCATTCAAGAGAACCTTTTGCAAAATTCGGCAGCGGGACGTTTACCGGGAATGGCCACAAAAGGCACAAAAACAAAATTTGTGCCTTTTGTGCCTTTTGTGGTTAGACAAGCGGGCCGTTTCGGAAACTACCCGAGCTCGGCTGGAATGACCGTCTCTCTTCGACCGGAAACCGGGGACGGCGGCCGGCCGGCTATCCGGGGGTTTCCGTGTGCAGATCCCATCCCCCCAGCTCCCAGACCCTTACGTTGGTGGGCCGGAAGGGAGGCTGACCCGAATCCATCCAGTCAGACACCTCTTCCCGGTGTCCCAGCCGCGAAACATTGCGCACTCTGTGGGTCCCGTCCCAGAAGAAGAGGTTCTCCACCCCGGCCTCGTAGAGCTGGTGTGCCTTGCGGTATTGAGCCTCCTTCGTCAGGAATCGCGGCATCATGTTCAGGGCCACCCGGGTTCGGGTGCCCTTGACCAGAGAGACAAACCACTCCACATCCTCGGGGTCCTCCCAGCTCGGTTCGCCGTCCCATGTGTTTGGGCCAACCTTGTTTCCATAGGCTCCTATCCGCTCGACCGAGGAATAGGGGACGATCACATCCACCAGGCCTTCCTTAACCCAGGTTTCCAGGTCCATCCCGAAAAACAGGTTTTCTTCGCCATTGGAAACCACGGTCGTGATCTCAAAGGGCTCATCCCGCTTCAGTTCCAGAGCCACCTGGTCCAGCTCGGCCCGCAGTTCTCTCATGAACTGGGTCAGGAACCGTGAGCGGTAGCGCATGAAGCGAGGATCATTCTCCGGAAGCTGGCGCGGGTCCAGCCCGTACTCCTTCTGAAACCCGTCAACCACCGGCGCCTCGTAGGCCACCAGGGGTGGGCGGCGATTGTAGAGAACCGCCACTCCGTCGATTGGATTTTCCGTGGCCACCTCACGAAAGAGCGACAAGACATAGCGCCGCGTCTCGGGGAAGGCATAGGAGATACGGGGCATGGGCTTGCCCTCGCGATTCATGCAGACCAATTCCGGGTGCTGTTCATGGAAGCTGGCGCCAGGAAGCGTCGGACCATAGTTGTCGGGGTAGATGAAGCCCCCGGGACGGTAGGAGGCATGGAACTCGATACCCACCTGGCGGGCGTACTCGGCAGCCACCAGAAAGGGGTCCACCCCGTTCCGGTGGTAGGCCTTCCAGCTTTCGGCCCACCAGCGGCCGTGGGGGCTGGTAAAGAAGGGACGGCCCCCTGCCGCCTGGGTCAAATCCAGCGAGTGGTCCCGGGCGATCTTGGAGATACGCTTGGCGCGGTCGCCGGTACCGAACTCCCAGTAGACCCGGGCCACGTCGGAATGACGCAGCGGTTCCAGTTGATCCCGGATTTCCTGCTCGGTTCCGCTGCGATTGATAACTCCGGCGTCGTTATGGATGAACAGTCTCTTGGTGTCCTTGCGACGACGGTCAGTCCGGATGGAGCGCACCTGCTTCTCGGTGAGGGGCACCAGCTTGATGTAAGCGACCCAGGCGTGCACCGCCATGGGCTCGGTAATCTGTTTGAAGACGATATCCCTGCCAGTGAGGTCGGCTTCCTTCCAGAAGATATCATCGATGAAATGCTCCTGGTGGTCCTTGGCTCCCTCGAGCCCCGTCAGGGTGCCGAAGGCCTGGTCGTCGCTCAGGCGGACCCGAACCCGTCTGGGGCCGGTGAACGGTTCGCGGTAGATGCCGATGTAGATCCGGTGCCATCCCTCCCGCTGCAGCGGATAGGTGATTTCAGGTGGCCGGTTGTCCTCGGCGGCCACCAGCAGGTTGCCACTGAAGGAATCGGTGGCGTAGGAGAGCAACCGCCAAGTGCCATGTTTCCATTCACTGGCCAGGGCGGAAGCCGGCCGGCACTTCTCCAGGTCGGTCAGATAGATGGCGTTGGCCTCTGAATCCGCGTCGGAAATACCGGAGGCGGATTGCTCTCCGGGAGGAGGCGCCACCGAACAGCCCATCCAGAAGATGGCCACTGAAAGGAAGAGGACTGCCAGCCACCCGAACGGTTTCTGATATCTCATCCGTATCTTCTTCATGTTCATGAACCTCAAGCCTCCGGGGCGCTCATGTCGGCCAGCATCTCATCGGTGATGTTCTTTCCCAGGACAAACTGTTTGCGGTCGGCGTACCAGAAGACTCGGCGGCCGTCCCTCTCCGTCAGGCTGGCGTACATGGCCAGCCACCAGAGCCGGGTCGTTCCAGCGGTCACCTTCTGCGTGTCGAAGAGAAACTTGGGCTCGCTGAACCACAGAGGCTGTTCCGCCCGGGGGCGGAATTCTCCAACCGTAATGTAGACGGGCCTGCGAGCGTCCATGTCCCAGGGACCAGTGGCCCCGTCCCGGTAGCCCGAGTGATTGTGGAAGAAGAAAAGGTAACGGCCGTCTGCCAGGCGGTAGAGGGGCTCGGGCGACTTCGGATGCTCGACCTTGGCGCCGTTGTCTCGAAAGCGCATGGGTTGGGTCGGGCGCCAACTGTGGCCGTGGTCATCGGAAACCGTGTACCAGATATAGCCGGTCACCGTCCTCATGGTGGTGAACAATCGCCCGTCCGGCAACAGCACCAGACCCGGCTCCTGGGCCAGGCTGTAGCCGCGGGAGTGCTCGGGTTCGATGTTGGGCGAGACTCGAATGGTCCCGGCCTCGTCCGGCAGCCAGGTGATTTTCAGGTCCCTGGGATGGGGGCCCTCATCCACATTCTCGAAGCGCATGAACTCGATGCCGCTGTCGCCGTGGTTGCGATTGCCCCCGATGGGCCGGGGATAGGCCATGGGGCTGCTCCAACGGGTGAATCCCACGAGCATGCGATCCTTGGCATCCCGAATGGGCTGCTGCCAGACGACACCCGTGGGGTGAACCTTGGGATCGGGGTGGTCGAAACGGGTCCTACGCCAAGGGATGTCCACGCCGCTGGCGACCCAGGTGTGGCCGTCGTCATCCGAGTACTTGACCCGCAAGGGCGAGGAATAGAGACCTCCGTCGCCGTATCCCAGGTGCTGGTTGTAAAGGCAGTACATTCTTCCGGAGCGGCTGATCAGGGGAAATCCCAGCGAAGGAACCATGTTCTTGTACTTGGACTCGTCAATGGCAAGAGTCGGGGACCAGGTCTTTCCACCATCCCGGCTGCGCGAGCAAACCACTCTGAGGTCGGGGGAACTCTCATGGGAGCCCTGGGTCCACATGCACATGAGATCGCCCCCAGGCGTGTAAAAGACGTGAATGTGGTCGGAATACTCGTCCCTTTCCCCCGGAGCCTTCTGCAGATAGACGGCATAGTCGGGGGTGGTCCGTTTCCAGTCGTCGGTGTAGCAATTCCCGTTGGGCATCTTCGATTCCTCTCCCTTCGATGTCGGCGCTCCCGGGCCTGGGGCCGCGGTGGCCTCCTGTCGGTGAATCAGCCACCTAATCTATTCGATGTTTCGGGACAACTCAAAGAGAAAAGCGCGCCCCGGAACGACGTTCCTCGAACTTGGTTGGATGAGAGTCATTCGATCACCCTCTCGACCCGATTCGTCTCCAATTGGTCGGCCATTCACGGCTCCCTTTTTGAGATTGACTCTATCCGGGGTTGAATATATGTTTCCGGTCTTGCAGACGGGGAGTTCCGCCCAGACCACCCAGCGAGGTATTCACCATGAGTCCCGATCGACCTCTGAAATACGGCATGTTCCTGATGCCTATCCACAACCCGGACAAGCCCAAGGCCCAGTGCTACGACGAAGACCTGGAGCTGATCGGCCGTTGCGAGGAATGGGGATACGAGGAGTTCTGGGTGGGCGAGCACCACACCTCGAGCTACGAAAACATCGTCATGCCGGAGATCTTTCTGGCCAAGGCCTTTACCCTGACCGAGAGGATTCGCCTGGGACCGGCCCCTATCTGTCTTCAATACCACCACCCGGCCCAGGTAGCCGGGCGGCTGGCCTTTCTGGACCACCTCTGCAAGGGACGGCTCAATCTGTGCTTTGGGCCGGGCGCGGTTCCGTCCGACCTGGAAGTCCATAACGTCGAGCCCAAGAACAGCGGGGCCATGGTTGCCGAGTCCATCGACATGATCCTGAAACTCTGGGCCGAAGAGCCGCCCCGGGAGATGACGGGCAGGTTCTGGGACTACCGTCTGCAGGAAAGTGTTTCGGCGGAGCTTGGGACCGGAGTGGTTCACCGGCCCTACCAACTTCCCCATCCCCCCATCGCAGTGCCCTGCATGAGCCGTGGTTCGGGAACGGTAAAGATGGCCGGCGCTCACGGCTTCCAGCCCTTCAGCCATCATATGCTCCACAGAGAGGTTCTGAAGGATCACTGGATCACCTACAGCCAGGCTGCCGAACGGGCCGGGCGAACTCCGCGGCCGCAAGACTGGAAGGTTTCGCTCAATGTCTTCGTGGCCGACTCCACGGCGGAAGCCAAGCGCCTGGCGCGCGAAAATACCTTGGGACGGACCATTGAATATATCCTGACCTTCACGCGGAAGTTCGCGGGTGAGCTGAAGCTGTTCCGGCGAGACCCGGAGATGGACGACGCCGATTGCAACCTCGACTACTTCATGAACGAGGTCGTTGTAGCGGGCGATCCCGACGAAGTGACCCGCCGAATCGTTGAGCTCCGCCAGGAGGTGGGACCGTTCGGCACGTTGGCGCTGGTGGCCCACGACTGGGATGACAAGGAGCGGCATCTCCACAGCCTGGAGCTGTTCGCTTCCGAGGTCATGCCTGCCCTTCAGCGCCAACTCTCTCCAAATCCGGTAGCCACCGGGTGATGGGGCGACGCCGGCGCCCTGGTCATTCCTTTTCGAAACCCATTGACAGGTTTCTACGTCTAATGCAAAGCGAGGGGCATCCCACGGCCGCTCAAGAAAGGGTGGCGGTGGGCAAACCCCTGGCGTATAATCGACCCTTGTTTGAACAACTTCCGTCGGTGCAATTTTTCTGGCCGCGGCCCCGGTTCCGTAGCGGCGACCGCGCCCCAGCCCCGAGGAGACGACCCTGGAGGTTCCCATGAGAAAGCATTGGAAATTCTTTCTGGCCTGTGGCCTGGTACTGACCTTTGCGGCTCTGGCTGAGCCGCCGGAAGCCCTGGCCCAAAGAGGCACCGTCGAAGGAGTCGTCACGCTCGACGGTCAACCCGTAAGAGACGCCGTAATCCAGTTCGAGAACCTGGGGCGGGCCGGAAAGCCCATCAAGACCAAGACCAACAAGAAGGGGCGCTTCAACCGCTACTTCATTCCCATCGGGCGTTACAAGGTCTCGGTGCACATCGACAACGACAAGGTCTGGGAGAATGTCGTCGATGTCTGCAGCCCCGGATCCCAGTGTCTGGGAGGAAAGGAAACTCGCGTCATGCCTCCCATTGCTCTTCGCACCTCCAAAGGAGGAGGGGGGGGTAACCAGGCTGCCTACGCCAAGCTGAATCAGGAGTTTCAGCAGGGGCGGGACCTGTTCATGAAGAAGAACTTCACCATGGCCGCCCTGGCCTTCCAAAGGGCCGCCAAGATGGACCCGGATCAGCACGTGATTCACGCCTTTCTGGGCGACACCTACCGGCAGATGAGAAAATATGACCAGGCTGTCGGCAGCTACCGGAACGCTCTCACCGCTCTGTCAAAGAAGTCCAACCCCGACTCCGAGGTGGCTTACCGGAGAAGCATGGCTTCAGCCTTGGCCATGGCCGGCAAGGGCACCGAGGCCTACGCGGCGGTCGAGAGGATTGCCGAGCTGGCGCCGGAAAGACTGTCCGATGCCTACTTCAGAATCGCGGCGGCTTTCGTGCGGACCGGCAAGTCCGCGGAGGCGGTGGAGGCCTTCAGGAAATCCCTCGAGGCCAACCCCAAGAACGCCGAGGCCCAGTACCAATTGGCTGTCACCCTGGTCAGCATGGCCACGGTCACCGACGATGGCCAGCAGATCCCTGCTCCCGGCACCCTGGAGGCCTATCAGAGGTATCTGGAGATCGCTCCCACGGGGTCTCACGCGCTGGAGGCCAAGACCATGATCGCGGCCTTTTCCCAAAAGGTGAAAACCACCTTCTCGGCGGCCGAGGAGAGAAAGAAGAACAAGTAGAACGGAGTCCGCCCTGGCCCATCAGGCAGGGAGCCGTATCGGCGCCGATTGCTAACGAGGATCCGGCCTGGCCAGACACCACTTGACGGCATTCCGCATCAGGCGCTGGAACATGGGATGGTCCAGGGATTCCCGGGTATGGCCGTTGGCCAGGTGGCAGAGGCGCCCCTGGCCGGTTTGGTAGGCCCAGCCGGCCGCGGCCACCCTGCCCTGATCGGAGCGATTTTTCAGCAGCAAACCCACCTTTTGCGATTCGTATGAGGGCGTGTGCTGCTCGTCGGCCACGAAAAAGTCCCTCACGCCCCGGGTAACCGGGTGTTTCGCATCCACCACCTCCACGCCAAATCTCTCCAGCGGCCCATGACCCTGATAACGCCCTCCCACCAGGTCGAGGTAGGGGCCTTCGGGATAGAGTCCCATGGAGTTGTGCAGGTTCAGAAATCCCCCTCCGGCCTCCACGAATTCCACCACCGCTTTCTGCTGCTCCATGGTCATCCACTGGCGGTAGGGACGGTCATACCCCTCCGGCCACAGCATGCCGTCCTTCAAGATTACCAGCAGTTGGACCCGAGCCAGGTTTTGGGCTGACAGCGCCCGGAAGTCGACGGCAAAGTGGGGGGTTACCCCGGTCGCCTCGAAGACCGGTTTCAACCCCTCCTGGATGTGCTCCGGCTCATGATACCGGTCGCCGATCAGGACCAGGGCTTGAGGGCCCTCGCCTTGTCCGAGGGGACCCTTCCGTCCGAAGGGAGCCACGGGGACCGTCTGCTCCCGGAACAGGTGCTCGATGTCTGCGGCGGCCGGCTCTCCGTACGGCACCCAGGGAAAGTAGGAAGCAGGCAAAAGGATCCCCTTGCGGATCTCTTCCAGCGGTAGGCCCAGGCAGATCCCATAAGCCACCTGGCGGCGCAACTCGGCCAGATAGCGC
>JAPVWS010000459.1 GCA_027493295.1 Candidatus Versatilivorator vitaminiformans
GGTCCGGTAGCTGTTCTGGGAGGTGCCGCAACACATGCCGCTGGCGTTGTTGGCGGCAATTCCCCCCACCATGGCGGCGTTGATGGAGGCGGGGTCGGGTCCGATCTTGCGCCGGTAGGGAGCTAGGCGAGCATTGGCCTGGGCGCCGACCACGCCGGGTTGCAGGGTGATCAGCTTGCCCTCGTCCTCGATCCGGACCCCCCGCCAGCCCGTGCCCAACTGCATGAGCACCGAGTCGCTCAGGGCTTGCCCCGAAAGGCTGGTTCCTCCGGCTCGAAAGGTGAGTGGCAGCCGGCGCGCGCGGCACTGCCTCAGGACTTCTCCCACCTCGGCCTCGGTGTCGACCCGCACCACCAGCTTGGGAATCAGGCGGTAAAAGCTGGCGTCCGTCCCGTAGGCCAGAGTGCGCAGGTCGTCCCGGATGAGCCTCTCGCCCGGGATGACTTGGGAAAGGTCCTGGAAAAGATCGAGATAGCGCCCTTTCAACATTGGTTCTCAAATACTCCTTGAGTCCTGGTCCTTCCTGGCAGGGGATGATGGCGGTTTCGGGTCGTGTGCGTCACTTGACTCCCGGTGCCGCTCATCATACCTTGACCCGGGTCGGGAACGCCTGAAGAACCCTCCGATAACTCGTCGCGACTCGCACCGGCAACCTTCCAGGACTCCTTGGACACGACTCGACCGGCTATTCGCGCCCTCGGGCTCGGAATGCACGAATCGCGACGGATCGCGGTTCAGTATACTATCAAGCGGCCCCACTCCATTCCCCGTCCCCTCGGCGAGGAAGCGGCCGCGTTGGCGCAACCGAACGCGCTGCATCGATCCATGTCGAACGCCTGCAACTTCAGCCTCCCCCACTGTCTCGTTTCCAGCATCGCTGCCGCGTTGCTGGTCGCGATGCTCCTCCATCAGAATGCGCCCGAGGCGGCCGCTCAGGCCGGGACGACCACCGGCACCATCCGTGGCGCCGTACGCGATCAGCTCGGCGATCGGATGGTGGGGGCGGTCGTTGTCCTGAAGCACCGGGAGACCGACTTCCTGACGACCGTGGAGACCTCTTCATCCGGCACATTCGCGCGCACCCTGCTGCCGCCGGGGACCTACGACCTGACCGTGAAGGCAGCCAACGCCGGCTTCAGCACCGAGCGCATCGAGGGCGCGAGGCTGCGCGTCGGAGAAATGCTCGACCTGGACGTCGTGCTCAAGATCGTGACGGTCGAAACCATCACCGTCGTCAGCGAGCTGCCGACAACGCTCGACACCGCCGACGTCACCAGCTCGCAACGCGTTCTGGAGGATGTCGTCGATGGGCTCCCCAGCAACGGCCGCAATTTCACGCGGCTGACGCTGCTCACCCCGGGCGCGTCCATCTCGCAGGGACCTGACGGCGACGCACTCAACATCGCCGGCCAGCGCGGCATCTTCAACAATTTCATCGTCGACGGCGCCGACTTCAACAACCCGTTCTTCGGCGAGCAGCGCGGCGGCCAGCGTCCGGCCTTCACCTTCAATCAGGACGCCATCGAGGAGCTGGTGGTGGTGAATCAGGGCGCCACCGCCGAGTTCGGCCGCTCAAGCGGGGGCTTCGTCAACGTGGTCACCAAGTCGGGTACCAACCGGCCGACAGGCTCCGCCCACTACTTCGGGCAGTGGGACGAGATTGCCGCCCCCTTTCCGGAACAGCGCGGCGGCGGGCGGCCCGACTTCCACCGGAACCAGGTGGGCGCGACCCTGGGCGGTCCGCTGGTTCGGGATCGGGCATTCTTCTTCCTGGCCTATGACCAGCAGGCGGCGGCCGAGACCAAGCAGGCGACCCGGCACGTTCGCAATCCGGCCAACCTGCAGCGTCTCGAGCGCTTTCTGCAAGGGCGCTGGCCGGGGCTGTTCGACGACGAGTTCGGGCCGATCCGGCGCACCGACGACGCGCGCTCGCTGCTGTCCAAGCTCGACCTGAACCTCGGCGGCCGCCACCAGTTCTCTGTCAAGTACAACTACACCTGGTCGGAGCAGGTGAACGGCACTTTCGACGTCGATTCCTGGGGCGCCTCGGCCAACGGGATCGAGGGCGATCACTCGCACGCGGTCAACGCCAGTCTCCGCTCGCTGCTGACCGACGCCGTTTCCAACGAGCTGCGCGTACAGACGGCCCGCGAGGACCGTCCGCGCTGGTACCAGGGACCCCTGCTCCCCGAAGCCCGCCTGCCGGGTCCGCCCCAGTTCGCCGAGCTGGGCGGCCGGCCTTTTCCCGACATCGCCATGGACTTCGACGACGGCTTCCGCATCGGGCTGCCGTTCTTCCTGCCGATCGATCCGGCCTTCGACACGCGGTTTCAGCTGGTGGACAACCTCTCGTTTTCGGCCGGCACCCACCTGGTCAAAGCCGGGGTGGAGTACAACCGGACGCGCGTCGAGCAGCAGTTCATCGGGATGGCGAACAGCCGCTATATTTTCGATTCGGTCGAGGGCTTTATCGGTTTCGTCACCCACGGCAGCCGCTTTGTCACATGCTCGGAGGGATCGACCAGCCTGTCCGGTGTCTGTCCTCCCGGGTCGACCATCGCCGGACCGGTGCTGCTCTACCTGCAGTCGGCAACCGTCCCCGGCGTCCCCGCCGAGCGGCTCGGGCGCCAGCAGGCGCAGATGCACGAGCTGGGCCTGTTCGTTCAGGATACCTGGCATCCGCATGACCGGGTGACCCTGGACCTCGGGTTGCGCTGGGACGGCGCCTGGCATCCCAATGTCTTCATCGAGCCAACCGACACCTTCTTCGCTTCCTACCTGGACGATCCGCTGTTCCCGTCCGACGGTCGGATTCCCGACGATCTGGACAACCTGCAGCCCCGCCTCGGGCTGGCCTGGGACCTGGCAGGCAACGGCCACACCGTGCTGCGGGCCAACGCCGGATCCTACGTTGCCCGTATCCCCATGCTCGTCTTTGCCCAGCACCGAACGACCAACGGCGCCTTTCAGCAGATACTCTTCCGCAGCAGCAGTGCTTCGGGGCTCGGCCCGGTCCCAGCCATCGACCAGCAGATCGACACCTCGGCGACGCCGCCGTTTCTGCCTGACATCCAGGTGGCGGACCGCGATCTGGAGCTTCCGCGCACCTGGTCTTTCAGGACCGGCGTCGACCAGGACCTGGGGCGAGGGGTTGCGGCCAGCATCGCATACATCCACGCAAGCACCGATAACCTCTTCCGCTTCGTCAACCGGAACGATGCGGTCCTGGGGGCGCCCTTCGGAATCGGGACGCACCCGGACGGCGGCGGCATCAACGCACTGACCGTCACCGAGAGCAGCGCCCGCTCCCGCTATCACGCGCTCACCGCCGGGCTGCGCGGGCGCAGCGGCCTGGGAGGCTGGCCCGTCACCTTCGAGACCCACTACACCCTGGCTTTAGATCGCTCCGACGACGACAACGAGCGCGATCCGTTCGTCCTCCGCTACGCCCACGCCGCCAACCTGGCGCCGGAGTACGGCTGGTCCGATCGCGACCGGCGCCACCAGGTGAGCGGGTACGTGCTGGTTACCCTCCCGGCGGCGGTGCAGCTGAGCCATGTGGTGAGGGTCCTGTCCCCGTCTCCGGTCTCCGAGCAGTGCGCCAACCGCGGCCAACGGGCCGCCCAGCCGGCCGACCGGATCTGCGCCGACGGCTCCATCCTGGCGCGCAACACGCTGAGGCGGCAGAATGAGTTCTTTTCCTGGGACCTTCGGGTGTCGCGGCCCTTTTCGGTCGGCGACGCCGCCATCGAGCCGATCTTCGAGATCTTCAACCTGACCAACACCGACAACTTCGTCGACCCCGCCGTCGGCTCGCTCCTCTTCAACTTCGACGGAACGCTCCGCAGCGGGCTCGGCGACACCCGGCGTGCGCAGGTGGGGCTCAGCCTGCGCTTCTGATGGGATTGTTTTCTACGGTCGGCGGGTGGGGTTCGAAGGCAATGCCTTGCGAATGTCTCTCTCAAGATCCTCGGCGTCGAATACTGCCGGAACCTCCAGCAGGCGGATGCCAGCCTTTCTGAGGGCTTCCCGTTTCACGGCATCGCGCATGAAGGTCGTGTCTCTGAAGTGTCCATGCCCCTGATACTCCACCGCCAGAACGGGCATGCCATAAGCATCGATCACCAGAAAGTCCAGGCGCTTGCTGTTGATGGAGCGAAAGGCCAGGTCACGTGCTTCTTGCGAACCGGAGGTCGGCTGGGGCGCCAGAACTTCACCCAGGCTGGTCTGAGCCATGACGCGAAGGCCGCCGGGGGTCTCCTGGGCGACTGCCTCCAGAATCCGGAGAATCCGGTATTCCGGCCTGTTGAGAAGGGGGCGCGCCTCGAAATCGACTTTGGAGATGAACTCCAGTTGAGCCGTTGGTTCTCTAAGGCGGTTGGATGGTTCAGGCTTTGGAGATGACGCTTCTTCGGCCGTGGGGCCCTCTGTATGCTTCGGGACAGGCTTGGCCTGACTCGGTGGTTGGGGAACAAGGCCGCGCCCGCTAATCGGTTTCGGCTTGGGATCGTCCGGTGGCTCCGCTGCCTTGGGTGGGGAAGATGGCGCCTCCGCGGCTGCGGCGCTTGCTGGAGCCTCCCGGGCCGGCTTGTCGTACCTAGGTGGCGGGAGAATGAACCCGCGCCCACTCGCCGGTCTGGGTTTCGGCCCGCCCGGGGGTTTCGAAGCATCGGGCCGCGGCGATGCCGCCGTTCCGCCTGTGGTGCTTCTCGGAATCTCCGCACGCCGACTGCCGGTGCTCGCCGGTGGAGGGGTGAACCCCTGCCTCCGCACCGGCTTCGCTTTCGGCCCGCTCCGCTTCAGGCTGCCGGAAAGCCTGCCCCCGAACAGGGCCCACAAGAGCAAAATCGGAATCAGCGCCACACTGCCCCAAAGGCACACCCGCAGGATGATATCCACGGCGTCCATTCTCTATTCCCCTCTTTGTCCTCTATTCACACTGCCGGTTCTATCTCTTTGAGCCTCTTTTGCTGTCCGGAGGCCCTAACCGTTCCCAAAATACCCTCAACCTACAGAGGAAATACCGTAGCGCCTCTGAAGGTCCATTGGGGGCAAGTCCTATTTTGGTCCCGATCCGCTTTGGAAACAAGCCTCACGGCTGCCGTGCGCCGCAACTCTCGAGCCCCGGCAAGCCGGTGCGTGCCCCTTGAGGAGCAAGAGCGATCGGAGGAGGCACCCCCCGGGAGCGCGGGCGTCCCGCCCGCATGCACTCCCGTTGGGTGCCGCTCAGTCTCCCTGCGATGCGGCGCCAGGCCACCCTGCCGGCGGGAACGGCATGGGCTCGGCCGAAGCAGAGTCCTGGCGCCGTTGCCGGTCGAGTTGAGTGGAGGAGATGGTCGAGGCTGTGCCAACACTTGTGCGGGCGGGACGCCCGCGCTCCCGGGGGTCATCCGCCAGGCCTTCGCCGTCGCCGCCTTTGAGGATGCCCTCCTGCCAGAGAAAAACCCCGGCGGCTGCTGAAGGTTCTTTGGAACCCATTCCCGGTTGCCGATCAGGGTCAAATGTTATTACAATAGTAATAATAGATGGAGGGAATTCCATGGTTCATCTCAAGGTCCGCAAATTCGGCAACTCACTCGGCGTGGTCCTGCCCAAGGAGGTCATCAGGCGATTACGTACGAAAGACGGGGAACCCCTGTTCCTGATCGAAGCGCCGAACGGCGGCTACCAGCTAACCCCCTACGACCCCGCCTTTGAAAAAAAGATGGCGACGGCTGACGACATCATGGACCGCTATCGCAACACTCTGCACGTTCTGGCGAAGTGAGGGAGCCGGTTTGGATCGAAGCGCAAGACGTGCTGGCGCTGCACGGCCGACTGATCGCCCTGCACGGCGGTGCGTCGGGCCTGCGTGACAAGGCCCTGCTGCATTCCGCTTGGGCACGGCCGCAGCAGTACTATGCCTACGCAGATCCCCCCGACGTCATCGACATGGCGGCAGCCTATACAGTAGGCATCCTTGGCAACCATCCATTTGTGGATGGAAACAAGCGCACAGGATTCGTGGTCGGCGCTCTGTTTCTGGAGTTGAACGGGTATCGTTTTACCGCCAGCGAAGAGACCGCCACCCAAGCCGTGCTCGAACTGGCGGCCGGCACACTCGATGAGGCGGGCTACACGGCTTTCCTTCGCGCAAACACCCAAGCGGCATAAGCGAGCGAAGTTCAGCTTGGTGACCCTTCACCTGCACGCCTGAGAGTTGGGGGTCAGGAAAACTGTCCAGCCTGGATCAGGGCCGGCAGCGTCGCCCAAGGGGTCGATTCAGGAACTGCCGATATGAAAATCACCGATCTCGGTGCTCAGCCCGGGGTTATTCGCAAGCAGGCTACGGAAATGCTGGTCAAGGGTTTCGACCGTCCGCGCGGATGGTCGAGCCTGGAGGCGGCAACCCGGGAGGTGGAACACGTCCTCCGCCAGGGATTTGCCTTCGCCGCCCTGGAGGATTCGCTGCTGCTTGGGTGGATTGGCGGCCTCCCCCAGTACGACGGCCGCGTCTGGGAACTGCACCCGCTCGTCGTCAGGCCGGACCGCCGTCTTCGTGGTATCGGACGGTCGTTGGTCGCTGCCTTCGAAAGAGAGGCGCGGTGTCGCGGCGCACTGACTTTCACCCTGGGCACCGACGACGATAGCGGTGGCACCTCGATCTCCGGAGTGGATCTCTACGATGACGTTCCGCGTCACATCGAGGGACTCCACGATCTGGGCTACAAACACCCCTTTCTCTTCTATCGTCGTCTTGGTTATGTGGTCACCGGCATCATGCCCGACGCCAACGGACCCGGCAAACCGGATATCTACATGTCCAGGTCCGCACGGTTGTAGCGCCCGGTGGGAATCCGCCTGAACAAGGTGTCGGGTCTGGATCTTGAAACGGCGAGTGGGGACTGGTCTATGCAGGGATGGCCGAGACCGGGAGCGACTCGAGCCCGCGCAGGACGATGGCCCGGCGAAAGGCGGGACGGTCCGCAAGCAGCCGCATGGAGCTGAAGCGCTCCAGCAGTACTTCCAGCGCGACCCGGGCTTCCAGGCGCGCCAGGGGCGCGCCGAGGCAGTGGTGGACGCCCCGGCCGAAGGAGAGGTTGCTGCCCTTGGAACGCTCGATGTTCAGCCGGTCAGGATCTTCGAACACCTCCGGGTCGCGGTTGGCCGCGCCGATGGCCAGGATGGCGGGATCGCCGCGACGCAACCGAAAGCCCTGAAACTCGCAATCGTCGACCACGGCCCGGATATCGAGCTGGACCGGCGTGTCGTAGCGCAACAGTTCTTCCACCGCCCCCGGGATTCGACTGGCGTCTTCCCGCAGGAGCTCCAACTGCTCAGGATGCTTCAGCAGCGCCAGCATCCCGTTTCCGATCAGGTTGGTGGTCGTCTCGTTGCCGGCCACCAGCAGCAGGCGCAGCATGATCAGCATTTCGCGCTCGCTAAGGGAATCCCCTTCCTCTTCCGCCTTTGCCAGGGCGCTGACGATGTCGTCTTTCGGTTGGAGTCGCCGGGCTCTGATTACGGGCATGAAGTAGGCGTCGAAGGCTTCGCCGGCGGCAGCCGCCCTCTTTCGCTCCTCCGGGCTGATGAGCGGTTCGAGGATGCGGGCGCGCTGGTTCGACCAGTGCTTGAATCGGAGGCGGTCCTCCGGCGGCAACCCCAGCATCTCGGCAATCACGATCACCGGCAAGGGACCGGCCACCGCCGCCATCAGGTCGAAGCCGGACGGGTCAGGGATGGCGTCAAGCAGTTCGGCCATGATCCTTCGGATATGCGGCTCGAGGGCGTTGACGGCCTTTGGGGTAAAGGCCTGATTGACCAGTCCCCGCAGGCGCGTATGCTCCGGCGGGTCCAGGAACAACAGGGACCAGTCCGCCCGGGGGGGAATGAAGTAGACACCCTGCCTCGACACCCGTCGATTGGTCGGCATGTTGGAGAACCGGCGGTAGTCTCGAAAGATGGCCTCCGCGTCGGCGTAGCGGCTGAACACCCAGCCGTCCAGCACCCGGCTGCGGTGCACCGGCGATCGGGTGCGCAGCCTTGCGTAGGCGGGATAGGGATTCCGTATTACCCTGTCCGACAGCGGATTGAAGGCCACGCCACTCCGGCGGTACTCCGGGATCAACAGGGCGTCGATGACCAGCGACCGCAGGGTCCATCTAAGCGCGTCCAGCATGATCGCTCTCCGGATGAATATGGAACGATAAGCTCAATGCAGGTTTTCCAACGATCCCGGCTAACGATTCGCTCAGAGCCTGTGGCGCCCGGTGCAAGGTGTGGATGTAAGCGCCTGGAAGTCTTGAGGCACGGCGGGGCTAGGAAGACTGCCCGGCCTGGATCAGGGCCGGCAGCTCGCAGGTCAGCAGGTCGCCGACTCCCTCCAGGCTGAGGTCGGCCGGGGGGTATTGAGCCAGAATTTCGGGGTCCAGGGCATAGTGCCCCTGCCGGGGAAATACGGTGGTGACCCGGCTTCCCCACACTTTCTTGGCGGCGGTCAGGATACGCAGCTTGTCGTCCACCAACACGTATTGGTCCGCGGGATAGCGCCGTTCCACGTCCTCCAGCTCCTCTTCCTTGTGCACGTAGATCAGCACGTTGCCGCCGGCGGCCTCCGCCAAGCCGGACTGCTCCATCTTTCGAGGCTGGAACACCATGTCGCCGTCGGTGAGGGGTATCCCAGCTCGTCCCGCAACTCCTCGAAAATGGCCCAATAGCGCTGCTTCCCCTGGTGGCCCACCGTCTGCTCGATGTGGCCCATGAAATCCGCCAGGATGCGGTCGTTGTTCAGCAAGGTGTTGTCGGCATCGAGTAGAAACGCAACGGAATGTTTCATGAAGTCCGGGAACCTCCCTGGCCGTGAATCCCCAAGCCCTTCGGGGGCGGCTAAGGTTACCACGAATCCGGGAAAGGTCAGGGTGCTTGTAAGCTAATCGTGTCTCAGGGAGGGGCCGGAAGTCCTCCACTGGATCCGGGAGTAGCGAACCGGGCGGCGCTCCCGGTAAGCGTCCATTCTCTGCCGGATCTGGTCGGCCAGCTCAGGCTGGCCCATGGAGGAAGCCAGGGCTGCAGCTCGCGCGGCCGTCTCCAGCGCCTGAGGAAATCGCGTCGTCTCGGCGTAAGCCGCCGCCAGGGTGTCCAGGAACATGGGGTTGGTGTCGTTGGGCGGTTGGCAGAAGCGCTCGGCCAGCCCAACCGCCTCGGCGCCGGACCGCAGCTCCGGGTCGGGATCGGTGGCCAGGATCCAGGCCAGCCGGTTGGCCACGTGGTCCAGGCCCGGATGGATGCGAAGGGCCTCGCGGTAGTGGTGGGCGGCCTGCCGGGTGTCGCCCTGGTGCGCCAGCGCGTTGGCCAAATTGGCGTGCCCCTGCTGGTTTTCCGAGTTCAGGCTGATGGCCCGGGCGAAGTGGGGAATGGCCTGCTCGATTTTGCCCTGTCCCAGCAGCATGGCGCCCAGGGCGTTGTGGATGGCGTAGGAGTCGGGTTCCAGGCGCAACGCCTCCTGCAGGAGATCATGGGCTTCCTGGAGTCTCCCCTGCTGCAGGCGCAGATTGGCCAGATTGCTGCGAGCCTGCGCATTGGCCGGTGCAATCTTGAGGGCCTCTTCATAGTGACGCCCGGCTTCCTGCAGCCGTCCATCCATGGTCAGAACCACCGCCAGGCTGTTGTGGGCGTTGAGCGACTGGGGGTCGGTCTTCACCCACTGCCGGCAAAAGGCCTCGTAGTCTCGATAGTAGGCGCCCCGGGTGACGGTCTGGGCTCCCAGCAGCAGCAGCACCGCCACGGCCAGGCCCGTCCAGAGCCTGGGCCGTCCATTCTTCTCGCGGTTGGAGAGAACCCAGGCCAGCAGAAAGAGCGGGGCCAAGGCGGCCAGGAACACGTAGCGCTCGGCAAACGGGGCCTCCTGGTCCAGCAGATTGGCCGTCGGCAGCAGGGTCAGAACGAACCAGCCCAGCCAGAACCAGGTCACGGCCCGAACCGCGGGCCAGGATCGCCGGATCCACAACAGCACCCAGCCGGCGATGGCCAGGCCGATGGCCAGCCGCCAGGGGCTGAACCAGACCCGGGCCGGAGGCTCGTAAACCATCTCCCAGTAGGGCACGGTCACGACCTGCAGCGCGTAGAGGAAGGAAAGCGCGAATTGCCCCAGGTCTCCCAGGCGATATTCCCCGCCTGCAAACAGGAAGTGGCGGATGGAAAAGTAGAGCGCGCCAATGGCGGCCTCCGGCCAGTAGCGGACCACCCAGCGGCGGAGGCTGCGCCCGGGCGGGGCCGAGGTCATCCCCAGAGCGTCGGCCAGGGCGAAAATGGCCAGGGTGACCACCGCCTGCTCCTTGCCGAACAGCGCCAGAGCGAAAGCCACGGAGGCGCCCACCCGCCACCAGGGCCCGGGCCTGAGGAAGCAGTAGAGGGCCAGCAGGACGAACAGGGCCGGCAGCAGGGTCTCGCGTCCCGAGGCGATGGGGTAGACGCAGGAGGAAGCCACAGGGTGAAGGGCAAAGACGGCGGCGGTCAGCCACGCCCACCGGGGCCGCAAGCCGAAGACCGGCATCCTGAGCAGGGCGAAGACGATGAGGGCGATCAATCCGGCGACGGCGGCGTTGAACAGGTGAAAGGGCCCCGGCTCGTCTCCGTGGAGGGATCGTTGCAGCAGCAGCGAGGAACGCACCATCGGACGGTAGTAGGGCAGGCTGAGGAAGTGCCTCTCCGTCAGAATGCGCCCGAGATCCTGAATGGAACGCAAGGGAGCATTGGAGAGAATCACCTCGTAGTCGTCATAGAGAAACTCGTGGTCCACCGAGGGCAGGTAAACGGCTACGACCGCCGCAAACAGCAGCAGGGGAACCCACAAGCGCCAGCCACCGAACGAGAATCGTGACCCGGGGGGAGAAGCCCCCGCGCGGGATTTCCGTTTCGTATTTCTTGGTTTCCTTGCCAAGATCTACCCCCGATCGGGCACCTGCTTCCGGCCGACTGCCTGACTGCCCATTATGGTACGATTTTCCCTTCTCCGGCACGTCAATCAAGCGATTCAACGTCCGAGCTGGTCATTGCCGCAATAAGGTGACGTTTTCCGGATGGAGCTATCCTTCTTGAAGCTGTGCGGAGTCTTGCAGTAAAATCTAGCCAGTTAGTCTAGACAGGAGAGCGCCCATGACCGACTGGCCCTTGCAGGACGCCAAGAACCGCTTCAGCGCCGTGGTTGACGCCGCCGTCGGCGGCGCTCCACAGCGGGTGACCCGCCGTGGCAGGCCTGCTGTCGTCGTGCTGGCGGCAGAAGAGTACGAGCGCCTGTGCCGTTTGGAGAAAGCGAATGCGCCGACCCTGGCCGGGCTGCTGCTGGACATCCCGCAGGATGACCAGGAATTCGACCGATTGCCGCTACCGACCCGCGCGCTGGACCTGTGATGTTCCTGATTGACATCGATGTGCTGTCGGCGCTACGACGACGGGAGCGTCACCCGGAGGCGGTTCGGTGGCTGGAAGCCCAGCGGACGGCCGACCTGTACCTGAGCGCAGTGACCATTGGCGAAATCGAGCGTGGAATCGCTCAACAGCAGCGTCGTGACCCATCGTTCGCCCGGGAGCTGTCCATCTGGCTTGACAGAGTGCTCGCCTGGTACGGCGATCGGATTCTCGACGTCGATGTCCCCACTGCGCGCTGCTGGGGGCGTCTTTCCGGCGACCTTGGGCACGAAAGCGCGGACCTGATCATTGCCGCCACGGCACTGGAGCACGGCCTGACCATAGTTACCCGCAACGTCAGGCACTTCGAGCCGACCGGCGTTCCGGTGTTCAATCCTTTCAGCAACCGGGAGACGCCGTAACCTGGAATACGGGGGGAACCGGCGAGATAATCACTGCCACCAAGCAGGAGAAGGCGACCCGCACCGTCTTGGAACAGGCTGAGGTGCGGTCGTAGGGATGGGCACTGGCGGGTGGAGAAGCCCTGGGAACGGCCCATTAGCCTTCCGGCCCAATACTAACCTGTATGGGCGCCCCGTGTGAGCGCCCAATCCGCGGATAACCTGGCAACGGGGCGCCAGGGCGAGCACAAGCGTTGTGCCTACGTTGGGGGATGGAGGACACATGGAAAGAAATGATGGAATCGTGAGCCGCCGGCGTTTTCTGGGGACGGCGGGAGCCCTGGTGGGAAGCTCCTGGCTGGCCGGACTGCCGGGCTGCTCGGGGAGACAGGAAGGACTCGACCTGGCGCGGCGCAAGGCGGTGGAGCGTCGTCGGAGGCTGATCCTGGATGACGACGGGGACCTGGTCTACGACCCCGAGGCGGCCAAGGGAGCCGAGGCCTT
>JAPVWS010000046.1 GCA_027493295.1 Candidatus Versatilivorator vitaminiformans
GTCCGACCTTGCCCTCCCGCACATCTCGGGCTACGGCTTGCGGGTCCCGTTGACCAGGATCTCCGTAACCGCCCCCGCCGCAGGTGCGGTAGCTGACCACGTCCCCGGGCTGGAGCTGGAGGGTCACCTTGGAGCCCAACCGGGTCGCCGCACCCTGTGGATTCAGAACATAGCTGGCCTTGAGACCGGGCAAACCCCCGAACAGGCCCCAGGGCCCCCACCGGTCCCGATCCGCCAGGATAGTAAAGGAGACGGCATGATCGGGGAAACAGTAATCGCGGCGCAGCCCCAGGCCGCCCCGCTGCCTGCCGGCCCCTTCCGACTCCTCCACCAGCTCGTAGCGCAGGATCCGAACCGGGTAGTTGATCTCGATCTCTTCGACCGGCGCATTCTCGGTGTTCTGGCCGTGGGCCTGCACGGCGTCGGGACCGTCGCGGGAAGCCCGTCCGCCGTAGCCTCCCGCAATGGCCTCGTAGAAGGCGTAAAGCTCACCCGTCCTGGGGTCGGTGCCGCCGAAACCCACCTGGCACTGCATGGCCTTGGTTCCGGCCGGGACCCGCTCGGGCAGAGCCGGCGACAAGGCCTTGAACATCACATCGGTCAACCGCGTCTGGGTCTCCCAGCCCCCGACCACCGGGGCCGGTGGGCGGGCGTGGACCACCGTGGCGGCAGGGGCCGTCAGGCGCACCAGGCGGTAGAACCCGTGGTTGACCGGCACGTCCGGATCGATCAGGCACTTGAGGACGTAGGCGCAGGCCGAATAGGTCATGGCGTAGGTGGAGTTGACGGGGGCCGCCCTCTGAGGATCGGAGCCACTCAGATCGAACAGGACTCCTCTCTCGTCGATCACCACCCGGGCCGCCAGCCGCACCGGCCGGTCGGTGAAGCCGTCGTTGTCCACAACACCCTCGGCCAAAAACTCTCCCCGGGGCAGGCGAGCCAGTTCCCGGCGCGCCCGCCGTTCGGTATAGGCCAGAAGCTCCTCCTGGCCGGCCCGCACCGTTTCGGCGCCCCAGCGGTTCAACAGGTCTTTCAAGCGGCGCACTCCGGTGACGTTGGCTGCCATCTGAGCCCGGAAATCTCCGGCAGTCTCGTATCCGGAGCGAATCTGGGCCATCACCAGCGCAAAAAGGTCCTCGATCACCTCTCCACCCCGCACCAGCCTTATGGGAGGAATGATGATCCCTTCCTGGAAGACTTCCCGGAAAGCGCCGATGCTCGCCGGTGCTCCCCCGCCCACGTCCACGTGATGGGCCAGGTTGGCCACGTAGCCGAAGCACTCTCCCCGGACATGGACCGGCGATATCAGCGTCACGTCGTTCAAGTGGACGCCGCCGGAATAGGGGTCGTTGGTCAGGATGGCGTCGCCCTCTCCCAGCTTTTCAACGCCGTATTCCCGGACAGCCCTGGGCACCAGTTCCACCAGCGAACCCAGATGGACCGCCTGCCCGAAGGCCTGAGCTATGGGCCGCAACTCGTGGTCGAAGTAGGCGCAGGAGAAGTCGGCCCGGGTCTTGATGTTGGTGGAATAGGCGCTGCGCCTGAGCGAAACCGCCATTTCCTCGGTGGCTTCCACCAGGGCGTTGCGGATCACTTCGAATTGAATCGAGTCCATTCGAGCGGACATCCTTGATTCTCTGGCCGGTGGCGGCGTTGCCGAAGGGGCCGTGGGGCGCCGGCACGCGGCGCGGGCACCCAGTTTAGTGCAAAGCCGGGCTCGCGGTAAAAGGTTGCGTCGCAGCGGGGTGTAGGACAAATTTGTGGGGAGTGGGACGCAGGGCGTTGGTTTGCCCCCCTCCGCATCAGCCTTCGCCATCCGGCTCGGCTTCTGCGACTCCCCCTCAAGGGGGGAGTGATTCTCGCCTTGCAAACCGCAATCATACTTTACACATAAGACCGCGAACATGGCTTACATCCCACCCAGGAATCGGGCAAAAAGCCTTGTGCAGGCCTCAAGTATCACTCCCCCCTGGAGGGGGAGTCGGTGAGACAAGGGCTTCGCCCGCAGTCGAACCGGTGGGGGGGCGGAATCGGCGAGATCGCCAGATAGGAGCCTCCCCCCGCAGTCGAGCCGGTGGGGGGCCAACACCCGCCTGACCTACAAGGATCACTTACATGGGAGCCTATTGCAGAATTCGGGAGGGGGACGTTTACCGGAAATGGCCACAAAGGGCACAAAAACACAATTTGTGCCTTTTGTGCCGTTTGTGGTTAGACAGCATTTTTCACCGGTTCGCACTCAATATTGAAAAGGCAGAACCTCAGGTTTGCCGGCAAGATGAGCTGCCACGCTGCGAATTTTGCAAAAAGCTCATCGATGCACCGGATATACAGGATTCGGTCTTGGAAGTCCGGAGTCTTGTAGTGGTGGGCACGAGTGTATCCACAACGGATCATCGCCCGGCTCGGCTCGTCCTGCAACAACTTCCCGTCCTGTTAATCCTGTGCAACCTGTGCATCGATGTTTTTAGTTTCTTACTCATCAACCAGTTTATTGGTGTTCATTCGTGTCCATTCGTGGTTCACCGTTTTCCTTTGTGGATAACCCCCACTATGGGTTTCAGCTTTGGGTGCAGCAGCCTCTCGTCCTGTTTATCCTGTTGATCCTGCCTATCCTTGTTTCTATCCTTATTGCCTGCAGCCGCGGCCGCGGCACACACAAATGAAGTCACCTTGAAAGCGCAACACCAGGAAGCGTGCGACACGATGGTTGAATTCCCGAAGATGTTCCGCGTCCGGCAGCACTTCGAGGGACCTGAACTGGCTGACCCCGCCGGAGCAGTCGAATCCGAGCTGGCCGGTCTCTCGCTGAGAGAACGGGTCAGGCCCGGCCAGTCGGTGGCCATTACCGCCGGAAGCCGGGGGATCGCCAACATCGGCCGGATCCTGCAGGCCGCGGTGCGACACTTCCGGCAGCTCGGTGCCGACCCCTTCATCGTCCCCGCCATGGGAAGCCACGGCGGCGGAACTGCCCGGGGACAGCGCAGGATCCTCGAGTCCTACGGGATCACCGAGGCCTTCTGCGGCTGCCCTATCCGATCCAGCATGGATACCGTGGTGGTCTGCCGGGCCGCCGAGGGCTTTCCCGTCCATTTCGACAAGCAGGCCTACCAGGCCGACCACGTGGTAGTCTGCAATCGGGTTAAACCCCATACGCTCTTCACGGGTGAGGTCGAAAGCGGCCTCATGAAGATGATGCTGATCGGACTGGGCAAGCACGACGGAGCCCGAGTCTACCATCGCGCCATCAAGGACTTCAGCTTCGGACAAATCGTCGGCAGTGTGGCCAGGGAGGTTCTGTCGAAATGCTCCATTCTGGCCGGGTTGGCCGTGGTGGAAAACAGCTACGGGCGTACCGCAAAAATCCAGGCCCTCCGGCCCGAGGCTCTGCTGGAGGGAGAGAAGACGCTGCTCCGCCATGCCAGGCGCTGGATGCCCCGACTTCCCTTCGACGCGGCCGACATTCTGCTGGTGGACGAGATCGGCAAGAACATCAGCGGTTCGGGGCTGGACTTGAACGTGGTGGGCCGCAAGCACCTGTGG
The DNA here is from genome assembly GCA_027493295.1 of Candidatus Versatilivorator vitaminiformans. Lineage (GTDB taxonomy): Bacteria > Acidobacteriota > Terriglobia > Versatilivoradales > Versatilivoraceae > Versatilivorator > Versatilivorator vitaminiformans. Next base: position 3,544 of record JAPVWS010000046.1, read on the forward strand.
CACAGGGCGGCCGAGAACGAGGTCCCCAAGATCCGAGTGATCGCGATCAGGGACCTGAGCTCCCTGACCCATGGCAGCGCCGTCGGCATCGGGACGATCGAGTTCTGCCGCCGCCGAGCCCTGGAAAAGATGGACGTGGGCATGACCCGGGTCAATGCCTTGACCGGAGGGTTCACCATGGAAGCCATGATTCCCCTGGACTACCCCACCGATCGCGAAATGCTCCAGGTGATGCTGTCCCAGATCGGTCTCACCGAGCCTCCCGACGCCAGGCTGCTCTGGATTCGCAACACCATGGCCCTGTCCGAGATCGAATGTTCGGCCGCCTACTTCGAGGAAGCTCGCGGCCGCAAGGATCTTGCCATTCTCTGCGAACCCCGCCCTCTTCCCTTCAATGCCGAGGGAAACCTGGACGACAGCCACATGCAGGCCGGCGCCCCGCTCGCCGCGGCGGTCCGGCCTGGGTCATGAGCTGCGGGACGGGCGTCTTGGCGACGCCCCCCAAAACCGCTTGCCAAGCCATCGAACCGCTCGGTAAGATCCCCTGACCGGCGGGAACCGGAAGATCTTCCCAGCCGGACGCTCACTCCAACAACGGGCCTGTAGCTCAGAAGGATAGAGCAGCGGTTTCCTAAACCGAAGGTCGGGGGTTCGAATCCCTCCAGGCCTACCATTTTCATATCCAAAGCAATCCAATTAAGTCTAATAACTTACTATAAATAAGTTATTTAAATTTTTTTTCTGTCTGGATACATTCATTAATATCCCTTGACATTCTGGGGCATCGTGGGGGCATAATTGGGGGAATCTAGTCGGTTTTACCAAGGAGTTGCCCCCAAATGCCACTCACCGATATTGCCATCCGTCGTGCCCAGCCCAGCAAGAAGTCCAGAAAAATGTTCGACGGACGTGGGCTGTATCTGGAAGTAGCTCCTAGGGGAGGCAAGTGGTGGAGGTTCAAATATCGCTTCCGAGGCAAGGAAAAACGACTTTCCTTGGGCGTCTATCCTGACGTTTCTCTCAAAGAAGCTCGGCAGCGTTGCGAAGACAACCGTCGAATGTTGTCCCGGGAGATCGACCCGAGCGAACACCGCCAAGCATTGAAGGCTGCAAGAGCCCAAGAGGCGTCGAACAGTTTCGAAGCGGTGGCACGCGAATGGTTGACTAAGCACACCCCCAACTGGACTCCCAGCCATTCCAGCCGGATCATCAGCCAACTTGAGCGGGATGTCTTCCCTTGGATTGGTGGCAAGCCGGTGGCTGCCGTCACCCCTACCCAATTGCTGGCGGTGGTCCGCAGAGTAGAGCAACGCGGAGCGCTGGAAACCGCTCATCGGGTGCTTCAAAACTGTGGACAGGTTTTCCGCTATGCCGTGGCCACGGGATGTGCCACGCACGATCCGTCAGTGGTCTTGAGAGGTGCCTTGCCACCGGTGAAGGGAGGGCACTTTGCTGCCCTGACCGATCCCAAAAAGATTGGCCCGTTGCTGAAAGTCTTGGACGGCTATGAAGGGTCACTCATTGTTCGTTGCGCCTTGCAGTTAGCTCCGCTGGTCTTCGTTCGGCCCGGTGAACTCCGCCGCGCCGAATGGTCCGATATCAACCTGGCAACGGCCGAATGGCGTTTCACCGTCACCAAGACCGACACCCAGCATCTAGTGCCCCTTTCCCGCCAGGCGGTGGAAATCCTGCGCGAGCTCTACCCGCTAACCGGACAGGGGCGTTATGTGTTCCCCAGTGCCCGCACACCGAGAGGAGGCCGGCCCATGAGCGAGAATGCCATTCTGGCCGCCCTCAGGCGCATGGGCATTGGCAAGGAGGAGATGAGCGGGCACGGCTTCCGGGCCATGGCGAGGACCTTACTGGATGAGGAGTTGGGTTTTCGGCCCGAGTATATCGAACAGCAGTTGGCACATGTCGTTCGAGATCCTCTTGGGCGAGCCTACAACCGGACGTCTCACTTGCCGGAACGGCGAAAGATGATGCAAGTGTGGGCGGACTACTTGGACGAACTCAAGGCTAACGAAAAATCCGATCCAAATCCGGTTGTACTTCCGATGCCGGTCGTAAATAGCGCAAGCGATCGCCCCCGGCTCTCCGCGCCGGTCTGACAACCTTCCCGAAGGGGATCACTGTGGTGAGAGCGACCTGCCCGCACGGGGGCAACGGGCCGCCACAGGCACCGCCAACTTTGTTCTCCCCCGTGCCACACCAGCGGCCGAAACGGGGTCGCTATCACCACTTTTTCCCTTCTCGTGCGCCGCGCCGTTGAGTCGGACCAGAGGGTGACACGCAAAGCGCAGCCTCGCGTCGCTATTCCGCAGCGGATGCGGGAAATCCGTGTTGTCCCGTGTTTGATGCGGCTTCTTGGGGAAGTCCTGAACCACAGCGGCAAGGGGCTCTGCCCTCTGAGAGAACGGCGTTGTGGGTAGCAGGATCGCCGCCACGTTAGACCGCCACCCTGTCGGAAAGGTGGCGGCCCATCCGACGGAATCTACTTGATCCCCAGAGGCTCGACCGGCCAGGCGGCGGTTCTTGATCATCCAATGACATCGCTTTCCCTCGCCTTACACAGAGGGGAGAGAGGGGGGGTGCCAGTCTCCAAGCATGGAACAACACCCGGACCACCGCCCTCTTCGTCACGCCGAAAGCCGTCAGCAAGCTTGAATCTGCCGGCATGGAGACCCCATGCCCAAGACTAGGGAAACTGTGATTGCCCACCTGAAGGGACGGGAAAAACAGCTGGAGTATATTGGCTTCCCCCGGCAACAGGCCGAATGGATCACCCTGGTTTGCCTGCACTCGGGTCTGTTCACCCGGGACCAGTTCGCCTTCTATTTGCAGGGGGCCAACCGCTTCTACGTCCGGCGATGCGTTAAAACCCTGCTCGAATGCCGGGTCTCGTCCCGGCTGATCGCCGACGAACGAGTCATCGACGGCCGGCTCATCTGTCGCATCTTCGGCAAGCAGATCTCCGAAGTGCTGGAGATCCCCCACACCCGTCACCGACGGGAGACCTCGCTTGAAGTTACCCGGCGGCGACTATTGTCTCTTGACTTCGTGCTCGATCACCTGGACTTGCCCTGGCTGACGACCGAGCAGGAGAAGGTCTCCTGCTTCGAGCAACTCGGGATCGAGCGAGCCCTGCTGCCCCGCAGGATCTACGCTGGCCATGCCAAGGGACTGACCCACTATTTCCCCCTCAAGACGCCGATTGCAGTGGGGCCGGAGTCGGCCGTATTTGTCTACGTCGACCCCGGCATGGGAACCCGCACGGAGCTGGACTCCTGGGGAGAGGCCCACCGCCGCCTTTGGGAGAGGCTCCGCAAGTGCGGCCGGAGTGTCGAGGTGGTTGCGGTCGCCTGGGAGCAGAAGCTCCTGGACCGCGCCGGCAGGAGGCTCCGGTCCTGGAAGGTCGAAGACATGAGCGACGACGAAAAAGAGGCCCTCATGCTTCGCCAGGCCATCGCTGAAACCGATTTTGACACCATCGAACGCTACGGCGGCTTCGATGCCGTGGTAGAGATGATCCTCCGATGGGATCGGAAAAACCCAGTGCCCAAGGACCGTGGATCGATCGACAGTTTCCGACTCTGGGGGTCACACCGATGCCGTCGTATTGGTGACCGACTTACAAAGTAGCGATGTGCAGGCAGGTGGTGCACGATTTTGACAATTACCAATCTGCACTATCAGAGGGCAAAGCCCTCGCCGTTGTGGTCAAAGCTGTGCCCGGAAGTCCGCATTGGAGGCGGGTCGGCACGGATTGCCCGTGTCCTCTACGGCAAAGCGCAGTAGTGTG
>JAPVWS010000460.1 GCA_027493295.1 Candidatus Versatilivorator vitaminiformans
GCGCGGAATCCGTGCTAACCCGTGTCCCATAAGGCTTTCCAGGCAAGGCCCCGACCACAACAGCGAGGGCTCGCCCTCTGAGAGAGAAGCGTTGTGGCGGTCAAAAGCGTGAGCCACTTGGTGAGCCACCTACGTGCGCCACCCCCTCATTGTAAGGTGGACACCCATACGACGCCACGTCCTTGACCCCCGGAGGCGGAAATCGTCGATCGATATCGCTCCGGCCGAGGCTGCCTCGTGGCTGCGCTCGACGGCGGTCCCATCACTCCTGCTCCTCTCCCCCTGTGGCGCGGCTCTGCGCCCGCAACTCTATGGTCTTCAGCAGCCTCATGGAAAAGGAGGTTTCCCCGGCCGCCCTCATCGACAAGCTCGACCAGGCCCTAGACCGCGACCAGGACCCCGCCCTCTTCGGCCTTCCTCCCAGATCCCCTGGCGGCACCGATCGCTCAGCGCCGCCGGCGTCTGCGTCCCTCAAAGGCTGGAGGCCTGCCCAGCTCTCCGATGGCTCCTGGGGATGCCTCTACGCGGGTCGCAATCCCAAGACCCTGCCCCCCGAACTCGTGGGCGTCACCATCGCCGTCCGGGCCAGAAGCGGTAAATCCTGGGACGCGACCATTAACGAGGTTGTCGAGCGCACTCCGGACCGCCTCCTGGTCCGTACACGACGACTCGGCGGCTAGTCCGCCGCATCCGATACAACCCCGTTACGTAACGGCTATAAGGGTGGGAACGCCTCGGAGCCGCTGCGGCGGTTTGGAGGGTGTGTTTGATTAGGAATGTTCAGAGAAACACGCCATTACTTCCATGCGGGACCGTTGCCAATCGTCACCCACAAGCAGAGGGACACCCACCTTGAGGGATCGGGTCCGGACAATCGCTGGGGACATTGTTCCTACAGCAATCCTGTTTGTCATAAAAGTAGTTGGCCTCTGCAGCGGCCATGCACGCCGCAAACCCTGCAGCGGCCGCTGCGAGGCACTTCTTGCGCGCGTCCCCTTCAAGAGCTGTACAACCAGCCGAAACGGAAGCAAGAGCGGCACTGCATGTCACTCGAGCCTTCCTCCGATCGCTTCGAGCCTTCTGGAGACAGGAGGTAAGCTTGGCACAGGTTGCCCAGAAAGTCTTGCCCGTACAAGTCAGTGGACAATCCGGGTTGTGTTGTGCTTCCAGCTCGCCTACTGGCAGACCGACAACCATAGACAGAACCACTAGCGCTGAAAACAGATGCCTTTTCATGGCCCCCTCCGTTCTTTCTTGAACTTCTTGAATCTCTTGGATTTTTCAATTGCGCGGACGGCGCTGGTGTTGCCGAGTCTTACTGCCAAGGCGTAAGGGGTTTCGGCCTGACCCTTGGTAACGATGAATGGATCCCCTCCGGCCCTGAGCAGCGCTGTCATCACGCCTCCGTATCCGTTCCCGAGCCTTGCCGCAAGATGCAGAGGGGTGGTCCCATTAGGATCCGGAAAGTTAGGGTCGGCTCTGAATTTGAGAAGTGCCCGGATGATTCCAAGGGTAGGCTTGTGGTGAGAAAGGGCCACGTGCAGCGGGGTATTTTCGTTGTCGTTCAGCGTGTTTGGATCCGAACCGTTCCTCAGGTGCAATTTCAGTAACCGTGCGTGCCGTCGCTCTACCTTTGGATCGTTGTGCTGGTGGACAACGTAGTCGAAAAGCATCGGGTCGGGCTGAAGGTTTTGCCTGCGTCGATGGTCGTCCAACGCCGAGAAAACGAACCAAAACAAAAGGAATAGCCCCCCCCCAACCAAAAATCCTATTTCGCCAACACCGCGGTCGCCTTTCATTCGCCACCCCCTTCCCATTCGTGCAACCTCTGCTCCTCGGTGAGTTGGCGAAACAGATCTGCTCCCGCCGCCTCAGTAAGGAAACCGCTGGTCACAAGCCCGGCAACGGCTTTCCTGATAACCTCTTTCCGCTCTTGATCGGTACTGCTCGCGAGAAAGCCCTTCTTTACTTTTTGCGTGAGCACTCCCACTGCTTGAAGGAAGGATGCGTCCGCTGGCCTATCGTCGGTCCTCTGCTCAATAGCAGAAACCGCTCCCACGTTACCCCCCATCAACGCCAGCTCGTACGGCGTCTGTCCTGCAGTAGAAATGTTTGGGTCGCCGCCCAAGCTGATCAATGCATCCATCACGGCCTCGCTTCCATGCAAAGCAGCGGAATGCATAGGAGTCATCCCTTGACGGTCAGGCTGATTGGGATTGGCCCCCGCCGTCAGCAGAGCCTTGACTTGGCCATAAACCGTCCCCGTTTCTCCAGATCCGACAATGGCCCACTGAAGAGCCGATGTCCCGTCCGTATTCAAGCTGTTGGGGTCTGCTCCGTTCCGTAATGCTTGCTCCAATTGCTTCACGTCACCGCCAACAATCACCTCAAACAACTCGTTGACTTGCCCCACTGGCCCCAGTTCACCATCACCGGCGTCGTCCCCGGGTCCCTGGCCGAGCAGGGTGTAGGACACGCCGAAGACCGTCAGCCCCACGGTCAGGCACAACAACAGGAAAGTCAGCCTTTCTCTAACAATCTTCATCGTCTCCTCCTTGTTACCTGCCAACTGGCTTTTATCTTGGGATACCCGATTTTCCGTTCCTACCCCTATAAACGATCGAAACGGCGATTGCTTACAACTTTTTTCAAAGGGTGCGTTCAGGACTGTGGGGAGTCTTCGGGAGCTAACGATCGCAGACGTGCATCGAGGCGGCCCTTGAGCAGACGGACGGCACGGCTCAGGCGGGTGGAAACGGCCGCGCGGGAGTTGAGGGCCGGAGCAGCGCTCGATGGCCTTCCCGCCAGCGATCACTGTGGAGGGAGCGATCCTGAGGGGAGGGTTAACCGTGAACTGAGAGGTGAAACAGCTAACCCTCCCCCGTGCCGCACCAGCGGCAAAAAAACCGGGGTCGCTCCCTCCACTTTCGTGCGGCGCGCCGCCGCGGGGGCGAGGCGGGGACAGCGAGGCCGGTCCGCAACGCGTAATAAAGGGGAGCCAGCCTACCCAATGTCATACATTGGGGCTGGCGAGGGGCTCCGGCCCCTTCGAACCCCGACCTGGGAGAGCTCTCCCCTGGCCCCACCATCACGGCGTTTCGGGCAAGCGTTCGACCACACCAGCCCACCGCAAATGGGACATGAGCTTGCACTGTCGTCAAGCGTCTGCTGGCAACTGGGACACTGTTTGGGCATGGTCTGAAAACCTCCGGCTCCAACGCTTGAAAGCAAGCTGACAGGTTGTCAAGCAGAAGACAAGGCGGGTGAAGAAAAAGGCGGGGAGAAAACCGGATCTCCCCGCGACTGGTCGGATGGGCAGCGACTGCCCTATTCGGCGCGGCGCGGAGGGTAAATGGCGCCCACCCGGGTCAAGCTGAAACCTCCCTTGTCAAACCGGTCGTTTCCGTCGAAGTAGATGGTATCGCCGTTCATGGCACCCCCATTGATGGAAGAGGCAAACAGACGAAAGCCGAAAAACACGCAGGGAGCACCCCGCGTGGGGCAGTCGTCAAAAAAATCTCGAACTTCCAGTTCATAGGTCCCGTTGGTGACTGCCCCTCTAATCAAAAATTGTCGATTGACGGTGGGAAAGGTGCCCCTGAGAATCTCAAGGAGGCCGTAGAGCATGTCCCTTTCCTGATAGAGCGTCACCCGGACTTGTGCGTTCATGATCTCCCCGGTCACTCGGCCTTCCCAGATTCCGGCGATGGCGGGTGTGTTGGACCGCGGCATGGCGAAGGCAGGGAAGAACCCGGCAAAAGGGCCGGTGGTGCTTTCAACCAGGGAGGTGGCGATGATCAGCGGTTCCCCATCGTACTCATCGGGGTAGTCCACTTCGATGATGATCTGACCCCAGGTTTCGGGTACCGTCGAACGGATGTCGTTGTTCACATACATGCCGAATTTGCCGACATCGACGGGAGGCAGCGTCCGTTGCAGGCGCCCTGTTCGATCATAGAGCTTGATCCGCAGTGTCCCCGTCCCGCTGCCGATGTTGACCACCGCCAGACGAGACTTGAAGGATCCCGCCTTGACCGAAGACTGGATGAGAAGCGGGTTGGAGGGAGTTCCCGTGCTCTCTACATAGGCCGCAGGTTTGTAGATCTGGTCCGCGATGGCCAGCTCCACGGCGGGGTCGTTGTGCACCCGATCCAGAATGACCGAAGCCCAGGCGGTTATGGGTTCATCCGACCAGATCAGCAGCCATCCGGTGGTTGCCGCCCCTCCTCCGTCAACCGGCGGCAGGGCTGTCATGATCCGGTTGATCTGACGCATTTCGTTCGATCGCACCCAAAAGACTCCCTCGCGGTCCAGATTTCCAGAGGGATCTCGTAGTTGGATTACCACGCTGGCTACCGGATCGGCCCCCTTGCGCACCGAAAACCGGCTGAAGTTGTTGAGGCCGACGTTGGTGCGGGCTCCATTCTCGTTGGTGACCAGGGGAATCAGGCTGACGTAGTTGTCTCCCTCGAAGCCCGTCTGATGGGCTTGCTGCAAGTGGCTTTGCAGTTTCAGCAGGGATCGATCGAGGTTCGATCGGCTGAGGCGGATAGCCCTCAAGCGTTCCTGCATCGCTTCCCTTGCCCCGACCAGCCTCTTGGCGGCGGCCTCTCTTCCGGCGCCTCGGTCTTGAGCCCAACTCGTCGGGGAAATCAGCAAAACGGCAATCAGGCACCAGGTCATACGTTCAAGAGTTCTCATGGCGTTCCTCCTTGCTGCTCGATAGACGGGATCGACTCCCAAGGGACTCCTGGTGTGTGATGCCCCCGACGCCTGAAGGGTTGATGGCCCTCTGTCTCAGGCCCCGGCCTTCTCCAAGGCGCTCAACCCAAACCATTCACCAATGTCGGAAAGGGACCGCTCTCAATCTGCCAAGGAGCCCAAACGAAAAAATACCACGAAGGAGGAGAGAAAAACCCAAGAGAAAAATGCGCTTCTTCGTCACCAAGCGGCGGCTTCGAGATTGGAGCTGCCGGGGAGCGCAAGGGGGCCGATCCGGTCGTGCGTCCTCGCCTCAAATCCCCGGTAGCGTCAGCCGTTAGATTTTCATGCAGCAAAAAACGGATTCCGAAACCGCTTTGATAGAGGGTGACCAATGGGGGGACCGTGAGGTGCTCCACGCGAAATAAGTATAATCCAGTAAATACTTTAACTGAATTCGTTGGCAGACGGACCATCCCCGGGAGGTCATCGAGGCGGCCCTGATGCATGTGGTCCAGAATCGGGTCGAGGCCGCCTATTCCCGCTCGGACCTGTTCGAGCGCCGACGTATCCTGATGGACGACTGGGCGAGTTACCTGGACCAGGGAATCGGTTGCCCGCGCCAAGCCTAGCAACGGGACCTTGCCCGGGGAAGGCCAAGTTGAGAACTAGGCTCGAAGTCCGCCAGGCTATTTCTGAGG
>JAPVWS010000461.1 GCA_027493295.1 Candidatus Versatilivorator vitaminiformans
GAGCTGATCGGGCGGTCCGAAGCGCAGGGAGTTCATGGCAGCAATGGGACGGGCTCCCATGGTAAAGATATCGCGCAAAATCCCGCCGACACCGGTGGCCGCTCCCTGGTAGGGCTCGACGAAGCTGGGGTGATTGTGGGACTCGATCTTGAAGGCCACCGCGTAGCCGTCGCCGATATCGACGATCCCGGCGTTCTCGCCGGGTCCCTGCAGCACCTGGGGGCCTCGAGTGGGCAGCCGCTTCAGGTGGAGCTTGGAACTCTTGTAGCTGCAGTGTTCGCTCCACATGACGCTGAAGATCCCCAGTTCCGTCAGGTTGGGGCATCGGCCCAGGATCGCAAGGATGCGGTCGAATTCGGCCCGGGTCAGGTTGTGCTGTTCCAGCACTTCGGCCGTAATCGACAGATTGGCTTGCATTTCAGGCCTGGGATCGGGACTGGATCATCGACTGAAAAAGGCGCACTCCGTGCTCACTGCCCAGCAGGGGCTCGCTGGCTCTTTCCGGGTGGGGCATCATTCCCAAGACGTTGCCATGGGGATTGCAGATCCCGGCCACATTGGCCACCGAGCCATTGGGGTTGGAATCGGCGGTAGTCTCACCGTCCGGCGTACAGTAGCGGAACACCACCTGCCGGTTGCGCTCCAGCTTCTGGAACGCGTCAGCGTCAAGGGTGTAGTTGCCCTCCATGTGTCCGATGGGAATGTTCCAGACGTCGCCTTCCCTGGCCAGACCAGTAAAGGGAATCCGGGCGTTCTCCACCCGAATCGAGACCTGCCGGCACACATACTTCAACCCGCGGTTCCTCAGCATGGCTCCCGGCAACAGCCCCGATTCCAGCAATATCTGGAAGCCGTTGCAGATGCCCAGCACCAGTCCGCCGCGGTCAGCGAAACGCCGCACCGCTCCCATCACCGGAGAGAACCGGGCGATGGCACCGGTGCGCAGGTAATCCCCGTAGGAGAATCCTCCTGGGACGATGATGGCCTGGCAATCCTTGAGATCGGTCGACTGGTGCCAGATAAACTCCGCCGGCTGTCCCATCACCTTGCGAACGGCATGATAGGCATCGTGCTCGCAATTGCTGCCCGGGAACATCAGCACGCCGAATTTCATCTTCAACCGTCTCCTGGAAACCGGTCGGAGGGCAGAAGCTCTCCCTTACCCACGGCACATTCCCCATCCAGGACGCAACTACTCGATCCGGTAACTGAATTCCTCGATCACCGGGTTGGTCAATACGTCCCTGGCTATCTTTTCGACCTCGGCTTGAACTTCTTCCCGAGTCAACTCGGAGGCAAAGTCGATTTCGAAAAACTTTCCCTGGCGAACCTCGGTAATCTTTCGAAAGCCGATGTTCTGCAGACTGTGATGAATGGTCTTGCCCTGGGGATCCAGAACGCTTTTTTTGAGGCTGACGTAGACTCTGGCCTTCATTTTTCACCCACCGAAAACACGCTCGAAAACGGTGTCCACATGGCGCAACTGGTGGTCCAGATCGAAGCTGGTTTCGATCTCGGAACGGGACAGATGTTGGCCTATCTCTTCGTCCTGAAGCACCAGGCTCTTGAATTCCGTTCCCTCCGACCACACGCGCATGGCGTTTCGCTGCACCCACCGATAGGCCTTCTCCCGGCTGACCCCCTTGCGAGTCAGGTCGAGGAGAATCTGTCCGGAAAAGACCAGACCCTTCATCAAATTCAGGTTCTCCACCATCCGCTCCGGGTAGACCAGCAGCCTTTCCAGCAGTCGGGTGGATTTGGCCAACAGGTAGTCGACCAGGATGGTTGAATCCGGCAGAATCACGCGCTCCACTGAAGAGTGAGAAATATCCCGCTCGTGCCACAGCGTGATGTTTTCCAGGCCGGCCACCAGGTTGGAGCGCACCACCCGGGCCAGGCCGGAGATCTGTTCGCAGGTGACGGGGTTCCTCTTGTGCGGCATTGCCGAAGAGCCCTTCTGCCCGGCCGAAAAGTACTCTTCCACCTCCCGGACCTCGGTGCGCTGCAGCCCTCGGACCTCGGTGGCGATCTTCTCCAGGCTGGCGGCGATCAGGGCCAGCGCGGACAGAAATTCGGCATGGCGGTCACGTTGCACGATCTGGGTCGAAACCGGGTCGGGCTGCAGTCCCAGGACGCGGCATACGGATTCCTCCACGGTGGGATCGAGGTGGGCAAAGGTCCCGACGGCCCCCGACAGCTTGCCCACTCGAACGCATTCGGCCGCGTCCCGCAGCCGCCTCTGGTTGCGGCGAGCTTCTTCGTACCAAACGGCCAGCTTGAGGCCCAGCGTGGTGGGTTCGGCATGAATCCCATGAGTCCGCCCCACCATGACCGTTCTCTTGAACTCATGGGCGCGCTTCTCCAGCACCTTCGCGAACCGGTCCAGCCCTTCGGTGAGAATCTCCGACGCTTCCTTGAGCTGCAGAGCCAGGGCCGTATCCACCACGTCGGAGGAAGTCAGACCGTAGTGTACGTAGCGGGACTCCGGCCCCACATGCTCGGCCACCGAGGTGGTGAAGGCGACCACGTCGTGCTTGACCTCGCGCTCGATCTCGTCGATCCGGGCCACGTCGAAGTCGGCTTTCGCCCGAATGACCCGAGCCGCATCCCGGGGAATGACGCCCCGCTCGGCCAGGACATCCACGCAGGCCAGCTCCACTTCCAACCACTTTCGAAACTTGTTTTCCGGAGACCAGATCTGCCCCATGCGGGGTCGGGTATAACGTTCAATCACGGTGAAAAATCCTCCCGAAAAAATGCGGGCTACAAGCGAATGACCCTGCTCGGATCCGACCGGGAAGCCAAGAGCAGGTTTTCCAGGTTAAAGCCCTTTTTCCCCAAGGCTTTACCGGCGACCATGCGTGCGATATCGGGATGGTTGTTGTTCTCACTCAGGTGAGCCAGCAGGATATAGGCGGCCTTTCCGTCAAAGTCTTCCTCGAAGAATTTCCCGACGCTCTCGTTGGAAAGATGGCCATGGCGGCTCATGATTCGCTGCTTCACCGCCCAGGGATAGGGGCTGAGACGCAACATTTCCAGGTCATGGTTCGACTCCAGGACCAGCAGGTCGCTCCCGGACATTCGGCGCCGCACCAATTCGGTGAGGACACCCAGATCCATCACATGAGAGATCTTGACTCCCTCGGCTTCCAGGTTGAATGCCAGGGGATCGGCGGCATCGTGGGGAACGGAAAACGGGGATATCTTCAAGTCGCCAACCTGAAACGACTCTCCCGCGCGGAGGCGTTCCCTCCTTTTCAGCACCGGCTTCAGTGAGAGCGCCTCGTAGGTCGCATCTCCGACGAAAGTGAGAATATCACAGGTCTTCAGGAGCCCCGCCAAGCCCTTGACGTGGTCACTGTGCTCGTGGGAAATGACCAGGGCATCGATGTCTTCCAGCGTTTCTCCGATGGCCAGAAGCCTCCTGGCCGTCTGAGCCCGACTGAAGCCCGCATCCAGGAGCAGCTTGACTCTTCCGGTGGCAATGAAGGTACAGTTGCCGGAACTCCCGCTGCCCAGAACTGAAACCGTAACCGCCACCGTTGCCCCGCCCGGCTTCACCAGTGGAATTTCAATGAACCGCGTGGCTGAAGGATCCCTGGTCTTCCTGACCTTGCCTTGGCCGCCCGCTCATCCACAATCCAGGTCGGCACGGCTCAATCGGACCCCCTCCAGGTTGCCCAGCACGGTAAGTGCCACCTGCCGAGTGTCAAAAACCGAACAAGCCAACCCCTGGACTTCATCCGCGGACACTCGTTCGATTTCCAGAATTGTCTCCTGCGGAGGGGTGTAGTCCCCGAAATAGAGTTCCTGACGCGCTAGGTTGGACATGCGGCTGGAACTGGATTCCAGGCTCAGCAGCAGGCTCCCCTTCAAGTGATCCTTGGCGCGCCGGAGTTCTTCGTCCTTGACCCGATGCTCCTTGAGGTCACGGAACTCCCGCACGATGGAGTTGACCACCCTGCCGGCGTTTTCAAGAGAGGTTCCCGCGAAGACCGACAGACAGCCGGTGTCCCGGAATGAGCTCAATCCCGAGTAGACGGCATAGGCCAGACCCTGTTTCTCCCTGATGTTCTGAAAGAGACGGGAACTCATTCCGGCTCCCAGGATGGTGCTCAACAGGTAGAAGGCGAACCGGTCCCGGTCGGTGAGGGCGCAACCGGGCACACCCATGCAGATGTGGGCCTGTTCCAGTTCTTTCTTGTTACGAAATGAGATGGGATTGCAAGGCTTGGCAGGGGCCAGTGCTCGCCCGTTCGACCGGCCTTCCAGGTGCCCGAAATGCTGCAGGGCAAGGTCCAGGATGTTGCGGTGGTCCAGGTGGCCCGCGGCCGAGACCACCAGTTGATCCGGGGTGTAGTGCTCCCGGAAAAAACCAGCTACCCGGTCCCGGTCCAGGCCGCTGACCGTCCGGCTGGTTCCCAGGATCGGTCGCCCCAGCGGTTGGTCCCTCCAGAAGTTCTGGGTGAAGATCTCGCAAACCAGATCATCCGGACTGTCTTCCTCCATCTTGATCTCCTCCAGAACCACGCGGCGTTCCCGCTCCATCTCATCGGGATCGAACCGCGGGTCGAGGACGAGATCCGAAAGGATGTCGAATGCCAGGGGAAGATGGTCATCCAGGACCTTGGCGCTGTAGCAGGCGGTTTCCTTTCCCGTGAAGGCATCCAGGTGGCCACCGATCGAGTCCACCTCCTTGGCGATCTGTTCGGCCGTGCGCCGCCGGGTGCCCTTGAACAACAGGTGCTCCACGAAATGGGCTACGCCGTTCAGTTCAGGGGTTTCGCTGCGAGAGCCGTTCTTTACCCAGACACCCAGGGAAACGGAACGGACATGAGGCATGGGCTCGGTGAGAACCGTGAGCCCATTGTCCAGCACGTCCTTATTGACATTCTCCATGGAGTCCGTGTCCCAGGGGTGCGAACTGGATTGTTCCGGAAGACTCGAATGCGGCCGCGGCAGTGGGAAAATGGGTCGAGCCGCGCAGGTGATCACTTAAGGTATGAAGCTAACATAACCCCAGCGGGTTTTCAACGGGGTGAATTCACTCCTCCCCGAACAGGGGACGTTGGCCGGCCTGTTCCGGGCCAACCCCGGGGGTCAGGTCTTCGGCAAGGGAAAAGCCGCTTTCCAGCAGTTGGCGTGCTTTCCCGTTCGATTCCAGGGGAATCGCCTGAGCCCCCTCCACTCCCGGGATGATGACCAGAGTCTGCTGCAGTCCAATTCTCTTGTCCCGCAACAGTTCCGGAGAGTGGGTGCTCAGCAGGGTCTGCCTCCCTGTGCGGCGCTGGACGCGGGCCAGCATCTTCGGCAGTGCCCGGACCATGCCGGGATGGAGTGAAAGTTCCGGTTCCTCGAGCAACAACGGCCCCTCCTTCTCCATGGCCGACCAGAAAAGGCCGATAAGCCTCAGAGTGCCGTCGGAGAACTGTTCCTCCGTCTGCCAGGCGCCCTGGGGGCGCCAGTGACGGTATTTGCCGCGAAGATGGGGCGTCCCCCGGGAATCGCGCCACAGGTCGATGGCCTCCAGTTGGGGTACCGCCATCTGAAGAGCTTTCCCGATCCGTCGGAGCCGCGCATTGCGGGTGCGTTCCCGGACTCCGGCGACCTGCTCCAGGAAATCGCCACCGAAGGGGTCGTTCAAGCCGCCCCCCGTACGGTCAGGGTCGCGAATCAGTTGGGGCACGATGTGCAGGTAGCGAATGGAAGCAAAGAAGGCGGACAACTCTCGAAAGGTCCGGTTGGCGTTCACCTGCTCCAGGCTGGTTTGGGTGAGACGCTCGGGATCGGCGTAATCCTGTTCATCGGGACGCTTGATCAGTTCCACGCAATCGCGCAAGACCCGCTCCATGCAAACCACGGGCCGTCTTTCCCGATCCTGTTGAAGACCCAACTCGTAGTTCCACTGAATCCCTGCCTTCCCCTCGGTCAATTCAACGCCGATCTCGACCACGGACTGCCTGCGGGCCGCCAGGCAGCGGATGGTGCTCACCCCGCCTCGTCGAGACACGGCCTGCTGAAATCCGCCCCCCGGAGCAGCCAGGTCCCGCAGGAAGCGGAAGACATCCAGAAAGTTGGATTTCCCCGACGCATTGGGGCCGATGAGATACAGACGGTCCGGGATGGCAACTTCGATGCTGGTGAAGTTTCGCCAATTCCGCAGTCGCAGACGCCGCAAACGCAGGTCTCCGCCCATCTCACCTCCGACGCAACAGGCGCTGAATGAGGGCGGGTTGGTTCCCCCTTCCGCACCAAGAACCCCGGGCGCTTCACGCCCTGGACCGGGGAGTCCAGTCAGGCCGAAAATATAGCACCGAACACCACCGGCAACCAATAGCCGAGCCCCGACTCCGGAGCCGATTGCGCGATCTCCAACCCGTCTGCTATGATCCCCATTCCAGCTTGAACCGGTTGAAAACAGGAGACTTCCCGCAATGGCTGCTTCCAGGGGCGAGCTTTTGGGGCTGACTGCCGACGAACTGGGCGCCCTGATGGTCGATTGGGGTGAGAAACCCTACCACGGACGCCAGCTCTACGGGGCGCTATACCGCCGCAGGCAACTGGATACGGGATCGATGACCGATCTCTCCAAGTCCCTGCGGCAAAAGCTTGCAAGCTGCACCATTGGCCTGCCCCGGCTCATTCGGCGGCAGAGAGCCTGCGACGGCACCGACAAATACCTGCTTGAGCTGACGGACGGGGAGAAGATCGAGTGCGTCCTGATCCCGGAGCGAAAGCGCAACACCCTGTGTATCTCGACTCAGGCGGGCTGCCCACTGGATTGCCGCTTCTGTCTGACGGCCATGCTGGGGTTCAGGCGCAACCTCAACCCGGCCGAGATCCTGGGGCAGATCCTCTACGTGCTCGGTGACAAGAACCTCCCGATCGGTTCGGTGGGGGATGGCAGCCGTCCTGCACTCACCAACCTGGTGCTGATGGGAATGGGCGAGCCGCTTCTGAATCTGGAAAATGTTCTCAAGTCCCTGATCATCCTGGCGGATCCTGGAGGATTGGCTCTTTCTCCACGCAGGATCACACTGTCGACGGTGGGGCTGGTTCCCCAGTTGAGGAAACTGGCGCAGGCACCCGTAGTTCCCAACCTGGCTATCTCGCTTTCCGCCACCACCGACGAGGTTCGTGACCGGCTGATGCCCATCAACCGAAGGTATCCCATCGACTCCATCCTGCAGGCCTGCGCCGATTACCCTCTGAAACGCAACCAGCGGGTGACATTCGAGTACGTCCTCATGGACGGAGTCAACGACAGCGACGACGATGCCCGTCGGCTGGTCAAACTGCTGGCCCACCTCCGGTCGAAGGTCAACCTCCTTCCGCTGAACCCCGGCAATGCCAACGGCTTCAGACCCTCATCCCCCCGGCGTGTGAACCGTTTTCGGGAGATCCTCACCGGAAAAGGCCTGCCTGCTTACCTCCGGCGACCCAGGGGAATGGACATCTATGCCGCCTGCGGGCAACTGCACCTGGCGGCCGCTCATTCGTCCCGAACCACGCGCACCTCACGTCTGGACACCAACTCGTAGCGTACCCGGCGCCAGACGATGGTGGAGGTAAACAGGGAGATCGCCAGATTGCAGGCGGTCAGCGTCGCCGCCAGCGGCCCCAGCAGCAGGTATCCCCAAAAGTCTCGCTTGAGCACTTCTTGCTGCTCGGAGCGGATCCGCCGGATCATTCTCCAGCGAAACAGACCGCGAACAGCACCGAAAAACCAGACCAACACCAACAGGAACAGCAACGGGGCGCCCTGCAGCCAGTCGATCTGGATGGATCCCCCCACCCCGAGGGCCGACGCCAGCAGCTCACCCACCGTCCACCACCAGAACAGGACAAAGGGCCACTCCGAGAGCAGCGCCAGCCTCCAGCGACCTCGCGAGTAGACCTTGGTAATGACAATTTGGCGAGTGGACCATTCCAGCAGCTCTCTCCAGGTGCAGTCCCCATGGGAGGCCACCAGACAGCGAGGTTGAAAGTGGACTCGCAGGCCCGCCGCATTCACCGCCTCCGTGAGGGAATAGTCGTCACTGACGGAACGCTTCCAATAAGCCGGTACGTCCACCGCCGCAAAGGTCGACCGTCGGATGGCCATCGAGCCGCCCCAGGCAAAGTTGTGAGGATGCTCCCCCAAGAGCGTGGCTATGGAGCTGTTCCAGGTGGCCCGCAGAAGGCTGGCCAGATTTCCCCTGCGGGGGAAGAACCACCGGTAGCCGGTGGAGGCTCCCGCTTCGGGGTCTCTCAGGGGTGCCAGCAGATCCCGTAGCCAATGCCGGTGAGGCCGCACGTCCGAATCTGCGAAAACCAGCACCTGCGAGGCCGGATCCACTCTTTCCAAGGCCCGCAGGAGGTTGTGCACCTTCTCTCCGCACTGGTTCGAGAGTCCGGACACCACGAACTCAACCCGCCGGCCGGGAAATTTCCGAGCCGCCTGGCGGAGGGCCACCAGCGAGGGATCGGACTCGGTGGCGGTCACGACAATGACTTCGAAGTCCTCGAACTCCTGATCCAGGATGGCCTCCATGTTCTCCTGCAACTCGAAATCGGTCCCCTTGCAGGGAACGATCACGGAAGCTGGAGGCATCCAGTCAGGCGGTGTTTGTGACAACTGGCGGTCGAGATAGCGCGTGTAGCTCAGGCTGTGCAATGCGCCGAGCAAGCCCTTGAGGAGAACCACTCCGGCAAGAAAGAGGAAAACCAAGTCCATGAAGGGGAAATTACGGCCTCGACTTGGGAAGAAGGAGCTACTCCCAACGAAAAACCTTCACCGCCGCCCAAACCGAGACGATGCTCCACAATCCCAGGCCGGCCAACTGGAGCCAAAGAGTCGGAAGAGTCGAACCCTCCAGCACAATGCTTCGCATGCCGTCAGCCAGATAGGTCAGGGGGAAGAACTCGGTGACCAGTCGCACGGGCTCCGGCAGATTGGCGCGACTGAAGAAAACTCCCGAGAGGAGCATCATGGGCAGAGAGACCACGTTGGCCAGGGGGACGACCTGATCTTCGTTCCTGGCGATGCCGGCCAGGAAGAAGCCGATGGCCAGGAACACCGCTCCGCCCAACAGGCCCATGGCGAAGAGATCCAGCAGACTTCCCATGAACTGAAGATCGAAGAAGACGATCCCTACACCCACCAGGACAACGATCTGCGCCAGCAGGACCATCAGCCGCATGGTCACCTGGGCCGCGATGAAATCCTGGGGTCTCATGGGAGTCACCGATAGCCGGCGAAGGACTCCCCGTTTTCGGAGCGCAACGAATCCGAAGGCCACTCCAAAGATGCCGCTCTGCATGATGGCCAGGGACAGCACCCCGGGAAGCAGAAAGTCGATATAGCTGGAGCGGCGGCTGGCTACCGATTGGAGGGTCATTGGAACTCGATCGGGCGCCGTTTGCATCCTGAAAGTCTCATCGTCCAGCACCTTGCGCAGGATGAGCAGCCCCAGTTGGGTTTCCTCTGGCGTGCCGTCATTGACCAGGACCCTCAGCTCCTTCCCCTTGGCGGCATCGAACTCCTCGGGAATGACTAGAACCAGATGGCGCTTGCCGGCCATGAGCTGTTCCAGCTCGGAGCTTTCCGCTCCGCGGGTGACCTGAACCGTCCGGATCTCCCCGAGCCTCCCGACGAGCTGTCCGGCCGGCTCATCCTCCCCGCCTGCCACTCCGATCCTAATCTTTCCCAAACCCTCGAAGCTCACGAATCCGAACAGAAAGACCATGAAGAGCGGCAGCAACATGGTCCAGATGATGGCTTCCTTCTGTCGGGTGAACATCTTCAGAGAAGCCACCGTCAATTTCCACTGAAGCCGCATGATTTGCCACCGTTCGTTTGCCAGGTGAGCCGGGATTAACCGGGTTCCCAGCCTTCGCCTGCGATTTTCCTTCGGATTCGAGGGGCCAACCGAGATCTCAGGGCTATTCCTCTTGCAAGGCGTGACCGGTGAGGTGGAGAAAGACGTCCTCCAGGTTGGCCAACCGTTCCACTCTTTCCTTCTTGAACCCGGATGCCACGAGATCGCCGATGAGCTTTTGGGGAGGTGCGTCGGCGACGATCCTGCCCCGGTCCATGATGGCCACTCGATCGCACAACTCCTCGGCCTCTTCCATGTAATGGGTCGTCAGGACCACCGTTTTTCCCTCGGAGCGGATTCTGCGGATGACGCCCCAGAGGTGCCGTCGAGCCTGAGGGTCCAGTCCGGTGGTGGGCTCATCCAGAAACACCAGCAGCGGATCGTTCACCAGGGCAGCGGCTACCGAGAAACGCTGCTGTTGCCCCCCCGAGAGCTGCTGCACCTGAGCCTTGGCGCGATCCTGCAATTCCACCTCGCCCAACAGTCGCATGGGATCAACCGACCGGCCGTAGAGTTCTCCCAACAACAGCAGCAACTCCCTCAGATTGAGCTTCTCGAAAAAGGAAGCCGACTGGAGCTGAACGCCTATCCGCTGCTGAACCCGCCGGGGATGACGGCTGACGTCCAGCCCATCCAGAATGACCGTCCCGGCATCGATGGGCCTCAGCGTTTCGATCATTTCCAAAGTGGAGGTCTTTCCGGCGCCGTTGGGACCGAGGATGCCGAAGATTTCCTGGCGATGGACCGAAAAGCTGACCCGATCGACGGCGACCAAGTCCCCATATCTCTTACACAGGTTATCGACAGCCAGAATCACCGATGACACTTGTTTGTAATACCCCTGTTGGACCCTGCATGAGCCGCCCCCTCCTATGGAAGGGATTTGCGGCTAGCCGAAAAGTGAAGAGTGGAGAGTGGTCAGCGGAGGTTTTCGGGAACAGGCAAGCACCCTAGGACCTCGTTGAGTTTTTTTTGAAAGATTTCGCAGAATTCGACAAGTTGTTTGACCTGTCGATTAAATCACTCTCCACTCTTCACTCTCCACTCTCAACTAAAGGGATTTGAACCCCCATTGCCCTCTGACGGACCCTGCTGTATTTTAGTCGGAGGTCCCGGCGGCACACGCAACCATCCGGCACAAGCTCGATGGGGCCGCACCGATTCCCGCACTCGGAATTTCCCATGAAATGCACGCTCGCCCCGGTGGTTGTCTTTTTGACAGCGCTTTCCCTGGGATGGTTGGCGGCGGCCATCATGCAGCCACCGATCCACGCCTCGGGCGCGTCGCCCGAAGATCGCCCCCTTGCTTACCCCAAGGCCAGAAAGGCCGACCAGGTCGACCGTTACCACGGCATCGATGTCCCGGACCCCTATCGTTGGCTCGAAATCCCGGATTCGGAAGAAACCCGTTCCTGGATTCAGGCCCAAAATTCGTTGACTTTCCGATACCTCGGCAAGATATCGCGGCGGGCGCCAATCAGGAGAAAGCTGGAGCGGCTGTGGAACTACGAACGCTACAGCGTGCCTCACAAGGAAGGCGGCCGCTATTTCTATCGAAAAAACGACGGTCTGCAAAACCAAAGCGTGCTCTATACGGTGGCCAGCCTGACCGGAAAGCCGCGTGTGCTCCTCGACCCCAACCGGCTTTCCGATCAAGGGACCATCGCCCTGGCCAACTACTCCATCAGTCCTGATGGCAGTTTCATGGCCTACGGTCTCTCAACCTCCGGTTCGGATTGGATGGAATGGAAGATTCGAGAGGTTTCGACAGGCAAGGACTTGAAGGAGAAACTGCGTTGGATCAAGTTCTCCGGAGCCTCGTGGGACCGCGACAATCGAGGATTCTACTACAGCCGCTACGACGAACCCAAGGGAACTCCCGGCCCGGCGGACACCCACTACCATCACAAACTCTACTACCATCGCATCGGCACGCCCCAGTCGGAGGATGTGCTGGTCTATGAGCGTCCCGATCAGAAGGAATGGGGCTTCAGTTCCCGGGTTACCGAAGACGGGAAATATCTGGTCATTCACGTATGGAAGGGGACCGACAGGCGGAACCGTGTCTATATCCGGTCCCTTGAAGGCGCGGCCTCCGAGGTCGTTCCCCTGCTGGACGACTTCGACGCTTCCTATCGCTTTATCGGTAATGAGGGTCCCCTGTTCTGGTTCAGTACCGACCTGGAGGCTCCACGCGGGCGAGTGATTGCGGTGGATATCCGAAGGCCGGGCCGGTCGAACTGGCGGGAAGTCATCCCCGAGATGGCCGAAACGCTGGAACGGGTGAGCCTGGTCAACCATCGGTTCATTGCCGCCTACCTCAAGGACGCCTACTCCCTGGTGCGGCTCTTCGGACTCGAGGGGCAGTCCGCCGGCACCGTCGACCTTCCCGGCCTTGGCACCGTCACCGGCTTCGACGGCAAAAAAGACGACTCGGAAACCTTCTTCGGTTTTGCCGGCTTCACCACTCCTCTGACTATTTTCCACCAGGACCTCGAATCGCGTGAGCGCCGGCTGTTCCGGGAGCCGAGCGTCGACTTCGACGCCCGGGTCTATGAGACTCGCCAAGTCTTCTATCGCAGCAGGGACGGCACCCGAATCCCGATGTTCCTGACTCACCGCAAGGACCTCTCAAGGAAGCGGACGCACCCGACCTACCTGTACGGCTACGGGGGATTCAACATATCCCTGACCCCCTACTTCTCCGTCTCCAACCTGGTCTGGCTGGAGCTGGGAGGCGTGTTGGCGATCCCGAATCTAAGGGGAGGCGGCGAGTACGGAGAGGCGTGGCACCGTGCCGGGACCAAGGAGAACAAGCAGAACGTTTTCGATGACTTCATTGCGGCCGCCGAATGGCTGATACGGCACGAATACACCCGTCCTTCCCAATTGGCCATCGGCGGGCGCAGCAACGGAGGTCTGCTGGTGGGAGCCGTCATGACCCAGCGGCCGGAACTGTTCGGTGCGGCTCTACCGGCAGTCGGGGTGCTGGACATGCTGCGTTTCCAAAAATTCACCATCGGATGGGCCTGGGTTTCGGACTACGGGTCCTCGGAAGATCCCCAAC
>JAPVWS010000462.1 GCA_027493295.1 Candidatus Versatilivorator vitaminiformans
GCCGTCTGTTATGCGCAATGCCTTGACATTGAGCCAATCAAGGTGCTGAAGATAATCTACTTCTTGTAATGCCTCCAGCGGCCTGGTGAGAAATGCGGGCTAGCCCGAAGTCGAACCGGTGGGGGGCAAACGCGGCGTCCTTCGAGCCGGAGGGCCCCAGTCTCCGCGGTTCGTAACAGGTCCTTGTTCAACTATGTATGATCTGCCCGGCAGGACAGGTGGCGAAAATTGCCTTAAACAAACCATTGGGGAGGCTCACCATGAGCCCTGGGGAAGAGAACAACCGCATTCTCGATTCCAACGATCCGGCTCTGTATGAGATCCGGACCAAGGCGCGGGGCCCGGAAGGCCGGGTTCCGATCAACGAGGATTTGCTCCGCCACGCTCCCAGCGGCAACCTCTTCGCCTTCAGTCAAAATGCGGGCATGGGCTGGAATCCGTCCGAACTGGGTCGAAGGGAATTTCTCATCCTGAGCACCCAGGGGGGCATTCGAGCCCCGGACGGACGTCCCCTGGCTCTGGGCTACCACGTGGGGCATTGGGAGGTAGGACTGTTAATGCAGGCGGCCGCGGAAGAGATCCGCGCCTCCGGCTGCATTCCCTATGCCGCCTACTGTACCGACCCCTGCGATGGTCGCACTCAGGGCACGCCGGGAATGATGGACAGCCTCCCTTACCGCAACGACGCCGCCCAGATTTTTCGCCGTCAGATCCGATCGCTGCCCACCCGCAGCGGCGTGATGGGAGTGGCCACCTGCGACAAGGGACTGCCTGCCATGATGATGGCTTTAGCCTCAACCCGAGATTTGCCCTGTGTTCTGGTTCCCGGAGGGGTTACTTTACCTCCTGCCGAGGGAGAGGATGCCGGCACCGTCCAATCCATCGGATCTCGCTTTGCCCACGGAGAAGCCACTCTGGAGGAGGCCGCCGAAGCTCTGTGCCGGGCCTGCGCTTCTCCGGGCGGCGGCTGCCAGTTTCTGGGAACGGCGGCCACGGCCCAGGTCGTCGGAGAAGCCCTGGGGCTGGCCCTGCCGCATTCGGCTTTGGCTCCATCGGGCCAGGAGATATGGCTCGACATGGCTCGCCGCTCGGCCCGGGCGCTAATGTTGCTGGAGAAAGAAAACCGCAGCACGGGCTGGCTGTTGACCGAGAAATCCATTCACAATGCCATGGCTGTGCATGCCGCCTTTGGCGGGTCCACCAACCTGCTCCTGCACCTCCCGGCTATCGCCCATGGGGCCGGACTACGGCGTCCAACGGCGGCTGACTGGGCCGCAATGAACCGACGGGTACCGCGCATCGTGGATGTACTGCCCAACGGTCCCCGTCACCATCCGACGGTTCGCGTCTTCCTTGCCGGAGGCGTCCCGGAGGTCATGCTACACCTGCGGGATCTCGAACTGCTGCACCTGGATGCCCAGAGCGTGAGCGGGCTGTCCCTGGGAAAGGTCCTGGAATGGTGGGAGAAATCCGACCGGCGCCGTCACTTGCGCCGCAGGCTTGGGGAACTGGACGGGGTCGACCCGGACGACGTGATCATGAGCCCCGGAGAGGCCCGACGACGGGGATTGACCAGCACCGTAACCTTTCCCGGGGGGAACCTGGCTCCGGAGGGCTCAGTGATCAAGAGCACGGCTATCGATCCCTCGGTGGTTGACCCGGACGGCGTCTACCGCAAGGTCGGCCCGGCCCGGGTATTTACCAGGGAGACCGATGCCATTGCCGCCATCAAGAGCCGGCAGCAGGACCGGGTCAAGCCGGGGGATATCGTGGTATTGATCTGTCGCGGCCCGGCCGGATCGGGGATGGAAGAAATTTACCAGATTACATCCGCTCTGAAACACCTCTCCTTCGGGAAACACATCGCAGTGGTGACCGACGCCCGCTTTTCAGGAGTCTCCACCGGAGCCTGTATCGGCCATGTCGGCCCGGAGGCGCTGGCCGGCGGGCCGATCGGCAAGGTCAGAGACGGCGACATCATTCAAATCGTCATCGATCGAAATCGGTTGGAGGGAAGCGTCGACCTGGTGGGTTGCGAGGGAAAAGTGCTGGGAGCCGCAGCCGGAAGCGAAATCCTGGAGGCGCGGGCAGCGCCAAACCACCTCTCTCACGACAGCCGGCTTCCCGGTGACTCGCGTCTGTGGGCGGCCCTGCAGCAGGTGAGCGGGGGGACGTGGGGTGGCTGTGTCTTCGATGTGGAGACCATTGTCAGGACGCTGGAGGCCGGGACCCGGGCACAGGAAAACCAAGGCTGATTCCGGTGCGGGAACATGATGTTCAGCCGAGGCATTTGTAAAATTCGGCAGCGGGATCATTGCCGGAGACGACCACAAAAGGCACAAAAACACAAAATTCGTTTTGTGACTTTTGTGCCTTTTGTGGTGAACCTGCAGTTCTCACCAGGTCGCACCTGATATTGGACCCGGCAGAACGTCACGTATTTCCGCAAAATGCGCTGGCCCGTTGCGAATTTTGCAAAAAGCTCCCCCTGACTATAGAATATGCTCTGCGAGCGGTTCGGGAGTTAACGGCATCTCTCCTCGAACCAGTGACGCCTTCCTTGACCGCCGCGGGCAGGGAGAACCCTGAATGAAAGCTTCCAACCATCTTTGGAAAGAACGGCTTGCGGGCAGAATCGCCGAGCCCCTGAACCGGGAAATCGACATCTTCGAAACCGAGATCGATTTGCGGCGACAGGGGAAGGTGGATGAGCGGGTCTTCGCGGAGACCCGGCTGCGTCGTGGCGTTTACGGACAGCGATACGACAACGGTCAACGGCACGACGGAAAAGTCGCCAGATCCCTGGAGTATCCCACCACCAATCCGACCAAGGGCCCCAACACCCTCTGGGACGCCCCAGGTATGCAGCGAATCAAGATCCCCTACGGCGGACTCGATCCCGCTCAACTCGAGGTGATGGCCGACCTGGCCGAGGAGTACTCCGACGGTATCGCCCACGTCACCACCCGGCAGGACTTCCAGCTACACTTCGTTCACATGGAGGACACTCCGACTCTGATGCGACGATTGGCGGCAGTCGGAATCACCACTCGTGAGGCTTGCGGCAATTCGGTGCGCAACGTCACCGCCTGCCCCTATTCCGGAGTCTGCCCGGACGAGGCATTCGATGTAACTCCCTATGCCAGGGCTCTGTCCCGATTCCTGCTGGGCCACCCCGACTGCCAGAACTTCGGCAGAAAGTTCAAACCGGCCTTCAGTGGATGCAGCCAGCACGCCTGCGGACTCACCAGCATGCACGATCTGGGGGCCATTGCCGTGACTCGCCGGGAGAACGGCGTCGAAGTCCGCGGGTTTGAACTGTATGTCGGCGGCGGATTGGGGGCCGTACCTTATCAGGCCAAACT
This sequence comes from Candidatus Versatilivorator vitaminiformans, assembly GCA_027493295.1. Classification (GTDB taxonomy): domain Bacteria; phylum Acidobacteriota; class Terriglobia; order Versatilivoradales; family Versatilivoraceae; genus Versatilivorator; species Versatilivorator vitaminiformans. Next base: position 3,366 of record JAPVWS010000462.1, read on the forward strand.
CTTCGATGAGTTCCTGCTTCCGGAACAACTGCTGCCGACCGCACAGGCCATTGCCCGCGTGTTTGGCCGACTCGGCGAAAAGAAGAATCGAGCCAGAGCCCGAATCAAGTTCCTGGTGCACGATCTGGGCATCGAGAAGTTCAAGGCCTTGGTCCTGGAGGAGCGTGACCGGCTTCCCCGGGACCCCCGATGGAAGCAATACGTCGATGAGGCACTGGCGGCATCCGGGGAAGAAACGCCCACGGCGGGAGACGACCTGTCCGAGCCGGGGTCGGCGTTACCCGAATTCCAGCAGTGGTTGAAGACCAACGTACGGCCACAAAGACAGACAGGCTTTGTGGTTGCCACCGTCAGCCTGCCCTTGGGGGATATCAGTTCCGATCAGCTTCGCTCTCTGGCGGACATTGCCCGCCGCTTCACTCCGGATGGGGTACGCACGACCGTGGAACAAAACATCGTCCTGCGCTGGGTGCGTCGAAGCGACCTTGCCCAACTCTACCAAGCCCTGGAATCGGCCCTATTGGCCCAGCCCGGGGCAAGCAACATCGTCGATGTGGTGGCCTGTCCGGGAACTGACACCTGCAAGCTGGGGATTTCCTCATCGCGAGGGCTGGCTGCCGAACTCCAACGCCGGTTGGCCGACAAGGGCGCTGAGATCGATCAAGCCATCCAGGATCTGCACATCAAGGTCAGCGGTTGCTTCAACAGTTGCGGGCAACATCACATTGCCGACCTGGGGTTTTATGGAGTGAGCCGAAAGGTCGGTGGTTTCGCCGTACCCCATTTTCAGGTGGTTCTGGGAGGCCAGTGGACCCAAAATGCCGCCTCCTACGGCTTACCCATCGTTGCCATCCCCTCCAAGAATGTCCCCGAGGTGGTCTCCCGCCTGGGTGAACGCTATGTCAGTGATCGCCTGCAAGGAGAGAACTTTCAGGAATTCGTCAAGCGCACCGGAAAGCTGCAGGTCCGAAAGTTGTTGGAGGATCTGGCCAAGGTTCCCGGCTATGAAGCCGACCGCTCCTACTTCAGCGACTGGGGGGACCCCAGAGAATACAGCATCAGCGACATCGGAAAAGGCGAGTGCGCCGGCGAGGTAGTCACCGCGGTGGAGTTCGATCTGGTGGCGGCCGAACGCCAGGTCTTCGAGGCACAGGTACTTGCCGAGGGGAGCAATTTCCAGAAGGCCGGCGAGACCGCCTACGGAGCCATGCTCCATGCTGCCAAGGGACTGATTAAATTAGAGTTTTTGGATGTTGCCGATGATCCGGACACGATCATAGCCGAGTTCCGCACCCGATATTTCGACACCCGGAAGATCTTCGATCCCTTTGCCGGTCCCAAGTTCGCCAATTACCTCTTCGCCGCCCACCGAAGCTCGGGAAACGGCCACACGCCGGAATCTTCCAGGCGGCTGATGGAGGAGGCCCAGCTCTTTATCGAGGCCTGCCACGGCTGTTTCAACCGCATGGGACTGACTCCCAGCGCCGCTACTGCTTGATTCTTACCGAATGGAAATCCAACACGTCTACCTGAAGCTGCACCTCGAGCACTCAGGAGTGGTTGACCTGGAACCCTTGATCCCGATCTTTCATGACTGGGTGAGGGAGCAGAGTTGCGAGGAAACCCTGGTGGATGTGGCCGACTACCGCCATGTGTCCGCCGGCCCCGGCATTCTTCTGGTGGGCCATGAAGCCGATTTCAGCCTCGACTGGAGCGACAACCGTCTCGGCGTTCGCTACAATCGCAAGGCAAGGCTGAAGGGCGCAAACCATGACCGCTTTCGCCAAGCCTTGCGGGCAGTGCTGATGACCTGCAGGAGATTGGAGGAGGACGGACGCCTGGAAGGGAAGCTGGGATTCGCAAGCCGGGCATTCGAGATCGGCGTCAACGATCGGCTGCTGGCTCCCAACAACCAGGAGACCTACGATTCGCTGAGCCCCGAGATCGACTCCTTTTGCGATGGGCTGTTCGGCCGCAAAAGCTACTCGGTCAGCCACCAGGCCGATCCACGCCGGCGATTCTCGGTACTGGTGCAAACCCCTCGCACCATGGACCGCTCCGGCTTGCTGAAGGCCCTTGCGCCGTAGCGCCGTCAATTCACTGAGTCCCATTCTCCAACTCTCTGGCAGCTTCAGCGATCACCGCTTCCAATCCATCCAGAGAGTCGTTGTTTTTGCTCTTGTAGAGACTCTCCAACTGAGCCCTGGCGGACTCAACCACCTGGGCGGGGGCGTCGTCCTGCAACACGATGACCTTGGCCAGGGCAATGATGGCCTTGTCCCTCCAGGAAGCGAACAGAGCCTCCTTCTCCTCTTTGGCCGCCGTATCGGGGTTTTCCTTCTGATCCCATTCAGCCAGCTCGCGGCTGACGGCCAGCGCCTCATAGTAGTAGGCGATCCCCATCCTGTAGAAGTCGACGCTGTCACCCCTTGCCAGAGCGGTCGCTTTCTCGTACTCCTCGATGGCACTCGGATAGTCCTTGCCGTTGAAGTAGATCAAACCCAGGGCGGAATGAACGCGGGCGGGCAGGTGGGTCTTTTGGCGGACCCATTGATCCGCCGTCATTGCTGACGGCTTGGGTCCGCTAACGATGGCATCGACCCGACGCTGGGCCCGACGAGCGATTTCAAGGGCTCTGTCCAATTGGCGGGCGCGGTCCGTCTCATCTTCGGGAAGGAACCTGGGGAGCACCATCGAGAGGGTGAGGAGAGTCGGCAGATGGCTGGACTCCACCATCAGCAGCCTCTCGGCCGCCTCGATGGTCTTGAGAGGATCGTTGAGCTGCTGGTAGCCGCGGATCATCCGCTGAAGAATGAAAATCTTGGGCGCCTTGCCGGCCTCGGGGAACTCTTTCAACGCCTTCTCTCCCGCTGAAACCACCTTCTCATGGTTGCCCAACGCGTCATTGGCCTGAATATCCAATTGATAGGCGCCGAGGAGGTAGTCGGACTCCGGAAAGTCGGCGATGAACCTTCCGGCCAGCATCGCCTTTCGGCGCATATCCTTCTCGTTGTACAGTTGGGTGTAGGCGTCGAATTCCGCTCGGGTCTTTGGCCGCGGCGCATCCTTCTTCTGCTGGGCGAGGGTGGAAGCAGAAGCAACCCATACCACTAGCAGCACAACCGGCACCAGTCGGGCACGGTCCATCAGGCAACCGATCCTGCGTGAGAGCTTTGCCACGTTACCCCTCCTTTGAGACAGCCGTGCTTCGTCCATGAGGCTCCGCGTCAGGGCGAAGTCGATAGGAACTGTCACGACGGTCCTTGAGGGCTCGATTCTACGGCATCAAGGTTTTAACCCAATTTTCGCACCTTTGCAAGGGTGGGATGTGCCCTGCCGGACACCCGCTGGATGGGTTCAGGCAAGCGGGACATGGGGTATACTGGCGAATTGTCCGGCTCCGCTATGCTCCTTTCGGGAGGTGTCTCCGGTGAACCCCTTTGTGCGCCATCTGGAATGCAGCGCCTGCGCCAAAAACCACTCGCCGCGGCAACTGATCAACCTGTGTCCCTGCGGGAGCCCCCTGTTGGTTCGCTATGACCTTCCGGCAGTCCGAGCGAAGCATCCCCGGAAGGTCCTGAGTAATCGCCCTCATACGATGTGGAGGTACCGGGAACTGTTGCCTCCGGGAAATTCGCAGGCCAGGATCAGCCTGGGCGAGGGCGGCACTCCGCTGGTCGATGCCGATAGACTGGCGTCCAGCCTTGGCTTGTCCCGACTTTGGATCAAGGACGAGGGCGCCAACCCCACGGGTTCCTTCAAAGCCCGGGGGCTATCGGCAGCGGTAACCATGGCCAAGGCTCTGGGTGCCGAAAACCTGGCAATTCCGTCAGCGGGCAACGCGGGTGGCGCACTGGCGGCCTACGCCGCCCAAGCCGGGCTGCAAGCCCACGTTTTCATGCCCCGCGATGTCCCGCCGGCCAACCGCATCGAGTGCGAAACCCTGGGAGCCCACATCCACCTGGTGGATGGTCTCATCACCGATTGCGGCCGGTTGGTGGCCCGGGAGGCCAAAGCCAACGGCTGGTTCGACGTCGCCACCCTGAAGGAGCCCTACCGGATCGAAGGCAAGAAGACGCTGGGTCTGGAATTGGCCGAGCAGCTCCGGTGGCGCCTGCCCGACGTCATCATTTATCCCACCGGAGGAGGAACAGGCCTGGTGGGAATGTGGAAGGCCTTCGATGAAATGCGGCAACTGGGGTGGATCGATTCCAAGCAACCCAAAATGGTAAGCGTTCAGGCTGTCGGATGTGCGCCGGTCGTAAAGGCGTTCCAGCAAGGCCAGTCGAGATGCGAACCCTGGTCCCCCGCCACGACACTTGCGGCCGGATTGCGGGTGCCGCGAGCCATCGGCGATTTCCTGATCCTGGAAATTCTGCGCCAAAGCGGAGGGACGGCGGTGGCCGTAACCGATGAAGAAATGTTGGCCGATGCCAGAGCCATGGGGCGATCGGAAGGTCTGTTTGTCTGTCCGGAAGGCGGAGCCACCCTGGCCGCACTGAAGAAGCTGATGCGATCCGGTTTTGTCCGCCCTTCCGACGAAGTCGTCCTCTTCAATACCGGATCGGGGTTAAAGTACCTGCATCTTTTCGAGGCTTGACGGTTCCGGCCCCTTGCTGCCGCGATTGCCACGCCAAGCCACATTGGGAAGGCGTTCCATGACCGACCGACTCTACTATTCGGACAGCTATCTGACCGAGTTCGAAGCCCGCGTTCTTCAGGGAGAACAGGTAGGGACGCTTTTTGAAGTGAGGCTGGATCGAACGGCATTCTATCCGACCTCCGGCGGCCAGCCTCATGATCTGGGCTCCATGGAGGGACATCCGGTAGTTGAAGTGGATGATGGATCCGACGGGACCATCATCCATCGACTGGAACACCGTCTGCGCCCGACCAGGGTCCGCTGCCAAGTCCATTGGCCGAGACGTTTCGACCACATGCAGCAGCACACGGGCCAGCACGTCCTTTCGCAGTCCTTTATCCGGGTCGCTTCACTCGCCACCGTCGGCTTTCATCTCAGCGCGGGGTATTCCACCATTGATCTCGAGGCGGCTGATGTAGACCCGAGTGCCTTGCGCTCGGCAGAGGATCTGGCCAACTCGATCGTCTACCAGAACCGGAGTGTCACTTCGCAGCTGGTCCCGCCCGATGAAGCTGCCAGACTCAACTTGCGCAAGCCAAGCCAGCGGGAAGGAATCCTTCGAGTGGTTTCCATCCGGGACTTTGACGTTTCGGCCTGTGGCGGCACCCATGTGAGGCAAACCGGGGAAATCGGTGGAATATTCATCAATCGGGTTGAGCGGGTGAACCGCCGGACGCGCGTTGAATTCGTTTGCGGGGGGCGTTCACTCCACTCCTATCGCCACTGCTCGGAGGACCTGGATCGAATCGCCAAGGGACTCTCGGTAGCCCCTCAGGATGCCCCCGACCGAGTGGAGAAGCAGACGCAGGAAATGAAAACCCTACGTAAACGCTTGAAGGCGAAGGACGAATGGCTGGCTGAGCTATTGGCGCAAGACCTTTTTCACCAGGTGCCCGCCCAAGAGGGAATCCGAATCGTGAAGCATCAATTTGAAGGAGAAGAGCGAGCCTTCCTGAACCTGTTGGCACAACGTCTCCTGGCTTGCGGTCCGTGTTGGGTTCTGCTGGGCAACGGCGGAGAGCAAGCGCAACTTCTCCTGGCCCGCAGCGAGTCTCTACCCGGCGATCTTCGCCCGGTGATGAAGGAGTGCAGCCTCATGATATCGGGAAGGGGCGGGGGCTCACCGGCCTTGGTTCAGGGCGGTGGGAGCGATTCCAGCCAACTTGGCAACGCCCTGGATTGCGCGGCCCGACGAGTACTGGCTCTGGCGAACGGTTAAGCGAACTCGAAACCATGGAGGGGTTGCGCCGCCGCCCCGGAGCCTGTTCTGCTATAATTATCCGCCCGCTGGCAGGAAATGAACCGCATGGATCTGGACCCCACCCTACTCCAAAAGATCGCCAAGGAATCCGGAGCCTCAACCAAGCAGGTTGCCTCCACCCTGGACTTGCTGGAAAAGCGGTCGGCCATCCCCTTTATCGCCAGGTACCGCAAGGAAGTCACGGGGAACCTGGACGAGCCCCGGATTCGACGGATTGCCGAATGCCACGGCCGATATCGGGCACTGCTGAAACGACGACGGTCGATTCTGGCCAGGATTGAAGACCAGGGCAAGCTCACCGAAGAACTAAGGGACCGGATTCTGGCCTGCAACGACAAGACCAGGCTGGAAGATCTCTACTCGCCCTTCAAGCGCAAGGATGGCAAGGAAGCATCCACCGCCAGAGAGAAAGGGCTGGAGCCCCTGGCCAAAAAGCTGTGGGAGCAGGAAACCGGGGAATTCTCCGTCGACGCCGCGGCCGAAGAGTTTCTCTCGGAGGAAAAGGCCGTTGCCACAAGAGAGGAGGCCATCGAAGGCGCGCTGGCGATTGTGGCCGGGTGGGTAGCGGACGATGCCGCCATTCGAGGTGCTCTCAGGGAATTGATGGTCTCGGATGGGATGCTGGTTGCGAAGGTCGTTGAAGGAAAAGAGGATGAAAAGAGCAAATACGAGAGCTTCTACGACTTCCGCGAAGAAGTTTCCCGGATTCCCTTTCAGCGCATGACGGCGCTGCGACGCGGTGCCAGGGAAGGAATTCTGACGCTGGAAATCGAATTGGACGATCAAAAGGCGCTTCAGCTAATCAAGGACAAGGCCATCCGCCAGCCCGATTCCCCCTGCGTTCCTCATCTGGAGAACGCCATCCGGAATGCCTACTTCCACTCCTTGAAGCCTCTTCTCCAGGCCGCCGTCCGATCCAACCTGAAGGAAAAGTCCGATAACGAAGCACTGAAACTGTTTCAAGCCAATCTTGCCAACCTGCTTTTGGCCCCTCCGGTGGGGTCGGTTCCGGTCATCGGAATCGATCCCGGAGCCCGGCCGGCCTGCAGGATAGCGGTCATCGACGGAAACGGGGGCTATCGTGAGCACGCCACTCTTGCTCCCGGCTTGCCGCGGAAAAACAGCGCCAGGGCCGAGGCCATCCTCTACCGGCTCATCCAACGCCACGGAACCCATGCCATCGCCATCGGCAATGGAGTGGGCTCACGGGAAACCGAGCGTTTCGTCAAGAGTTTCCTGGCCAAGTATCACTCCGGGCACTCCTTCGATCTCTCGCTGGTCCGCGGAAAGGCAGCCCGATCCGATTCTCCATCCAAAAAGGGGAAAACAGTCTCTGGCCAGACGGCAGGTGAACCCTCCGCCCCGGGAGAAGAAAGCCGGGCTCCTCTAACCGAGGCAGTGGAGAAGCCCAATCCCCCCCAGGAACTTTCTCTTGCAGGCTCCGACGGGAATGATCCCTCGCTGATGTCCGATCCGGTCATGCAGAAAGGCGAAGCGGGTATTGACCCGGGAAGTCCCCCGGCTGACTCATCATCCGAGGACGACCCCGCCCCGACGGCCTCTCCATCGACCGACGGCGTGGCGAGTGCTTCCGCCGAAAGCAGCCAGCAGAATGGCGAGACGGCGTCCCCGAAAGCGGTTGACACCGAGTCTCCCCCGCCGACCGAAGCAGCACCGGCTGCGGCTGAAACTCGGCAGGCTTCACAGGATGAGGACGACCCCGTTCCGACGGCCTCTCCATCGGCCGACGGCGCGGCGAGTGCTTCCGCCGAAAGCGGCCAGCAGAATGGCGAGACAGCGTCCCCGAAAGCGGTTGACACCGAGACTCCCCCGCCGACCGAAGCAGCACCGGCTTCGGCCGAGACTCGGCAGGCTTCACAGGATGAGGACGACCCCGTTCCCACGGCCTCTCCATCGGCCGACGGCGTGGCGAGTGCTTCCACCGAAAGCAGCCAGCAGAATGGCGAGACGGCGTCCCCGAAACCGGTTGACACCGAGACTCCCCCGCCGACCGAAGCAGCACCGGCTGCGGCTGAAACTCGGCAGGCTTCACAGGATGCAGAGCAGTCCCGGAGACAGCCGATCTTTTCCGCCATCGTCCACAAGGGCGGAACGGCAGCCTATGCGAACTCGGAGGCGGCGCGAAAGGAGTTTCCCAGACTGGACCTTGGAGTTCGTGGAGCTATATCCATCGCACGGCGGATGCAGGATCCGTTGTCCGAGTTGGCAAAGATTCAGCCCACGGCCGTCATAGCGGGTCCGGATCCGCACGAGGTTGACCCGCAGCGCCTCAAGCGGAAACTGAACGGAACCGTGGAGTCCTGTATCAACCAGGTGGGTGTGGACGTGAACACGGCGCCGGTGGAAATGCTGGCTCACGTGGCCGGGTTGAACACGTCCTTGGCTCGGAGCATCGTCGAATACCGCCGACAGCACGGTCCCTTCTCCTCGCGCTCTCAACTGTTGGAAGTTCCGGGCGTTACCGACAACAGCTTTGAGCAGGCCGCCGGATTCCTGCGGGTTCCCGAGAGCAAACAGCCCCTGGACCGAACGGCCGTTCATCCCGAGTGTTACAGCCTGGTGGAGGAGATGGCTGGATCGGTGCAGGCAACCGTGGCTGAGCTGATGGAAAATCCGGAGAAACTCAAGGCATTGGATCTGGAGAAACTATCCAATGATCGGTTCGGACTGCCGACGCTGCAGGACATTAGACGGGAGCTGAGTCGCCGCGGGCGAGACCGCCGGAAAGCCTTCGTTCCACCCTCGTTTCGCGCGGATGTCAAGGAACTTTCGGATCTGCAGAAGGGAATGTTGGTCGAGGGTACGGTGAGCAACGTGACCAGTTTCGGCGCATTCGTGGATATCGGAGTGCAACAGGAAGGGCTCGTTCATATTTCCGAACTGTCCAGCCGGTTTGTGCAGGACGCCAACCAAGCGGTCCACGTCGGCCAGGTGATCAAGGCCAAAGTCATTGGAGTGGACACCGACACCAACAGGATTTCGCTCTCGATCAAGGCACTCCAGGTCAGGGAGAACTCCAGAAAGCGCAAAAAGAAAAAGCCGCTCAAGACAGACTCCCGCCCATCCACGCCCAGAACCAGGCATGCATCCACCGACGGAAAGGGCGACTATCAGGAAAAGCGCCGGTCCGGCAGGCCGGAACGGAAGCCTGTTAGCCGCAAGGGTCGTCCGGGGAAAAAGCGCCCGGCCACCGCGGTCAAGACCGCGGCCATCCAGCGCTATCGAACCAAGACTCCTGAACCCGAAGTTCTCCCGGACACTTCCAATCTTTCCTTTTCGGAGAAGATTCGCCTCCTCCAGGAAAAGTTCAGCGGGATCCGTTAGCAGCATCCGACTCTGCCCGCATTTTTTCCGGTGACCACGCACATCAGAAGACACTATTGGGCCCCATTCCTTATCCTCTCGGCGATTCCGCTGGCAGCCTCTGCGGAAGAGTCCCGGGCCGAGCGAAGCGCCTCGCCCCTTTTTTACGCTTCCTTTGAAAAGAGAGTTCTGGCCGACCAGGCGGAGGGAGACGCCGCTCCCGTGGGTAACAAGGAGGTGCGCATCGCCAGGCGCGGCCGGCAGGGAAGAGCCCTGTATCTGGACTGGGGAGCCCTGCTCAGCTTTGCCGCAGCCGGCAATGTCTATCCTCATCAAGGGACCTTGTCCTTTTGGTGGCAACTGGACGAGCCTCCCGGAAAGATCCCTTTTTCCATCATTCGTATCAGTACCCGGCAGCTTCATTCCCCCCAACACCTCTTCGCTCACCTCTTCTGGACAGGTGAAACGCTCAAACTGAGGCTCTTCGACCGGGACTCTCGAATCCTGGAGGCGGATGCCGGAACCAACGCCGGCGTCGTAGCCGGCCGCTGGATCTTTTTGGCCTTTACCTGGCATGAACTGGAGGGACTGCGCTTCTTCATGGACGGGAGGGAGGTTGGCAACAGCCTGGGGCGATACCATTTTGGCAGGTGGCTGGGCCAGATCGGCATTCACACCCAGGCGCTGACCCCCTACTACCGGGAGGGCAATGAGAGACGCGCCTATGTGGACGAATTCCGCATTTTTGCGGAAGCCTTGAGTCCCGGAGCCATTGCAAACCTTTCTCAGCTCGGCGCCGGTCGTGCCGGCCGGCATCCTTCGGCGAAAAAGGTCGACGCCGGATTGCGTTCCGGCCACTGGGCCCAGCGTTTCGGGTGGAACAATCCGGGAGCCACCCTGGCGCCGAGGTCCCCGATCTCCATTCGCCCGGTGAGAATCCTCTCCGCCAGGGACCTCAAGCGATCCTCGCCGGCAGCCGTGGACGGTTTCTCCGAAAGCTCATGGCCGCCGGCAATGCAGGGATACCCACAAGAGGGAAGGACCTTGCAGCTCGAGGCACCACGGGAGGCCTTCAGCTACCTCAGCCTGCGAGGCAATCTGAAGGGAAAGATCTATGGGAGCGAGGGAAGCCGGCGCCGGCTGCTTTGGGATCTTTCCTTGCAAAGGACCGGTGAAGCCACCAAGCTGCTGAATGCGCCCTTGACCATTCCTCGGATCGAAGTGGAAAGAGTGTCTGGCCAGGTTCGAGAATTTTCTCTGCTGTCGATCCGGGAAGCCCCGGGGAACGGGAGCGAAAGCGGGTGGCTGACCTTTCGACTGCTGCCGGTGGAACTGGCGGCCGACCTTCCGGGACAGTCTGCACGGCAGGTCAGGTCTTTCTTCGGGCGACGAACGGATCTGCGTACGGCCTATCTTCCCCGGGATCGGGAGGCCTGGGTGGCTGTCCCCGAAGAAAGCTACAAGGCGCCCTCCTCCCCGCCGGAAACGTCTCCTACCCAAGGTATTCGACACATCTTTGTGCCCCCTTTCCTGGGCCACACCGCCGTGAAGGCCGTCCGACTGCGCCTCGCCGGCTCCGGGGAGGACATCCCGGCGGAGTCGAGGGTGCGATGGACGGTGAAGGACCCCATCCTCCCTCAACGGGATCTGTTTTCCCTGGATTTTCTTTGGTCGGCGGAAAATCCGCTCGACATCGATCTCGATCTTGAGAACTGCTTTGTCCCCGCGGGTCAACCCCTTTGGATGACAGTGGCCAGCGACCGGATCGACTTCTCCAGGCGGCATTTCAACAATGCGGAGATCCGGGTGCGCACTGCCACGGAGTGGCGGCTGTCCGGAAATCAATCCGTGCAGACCGACCTCTTTAACGAGCGCTATCTGTTGATCCGCCAGGGTCTGCGCAAGCTGACCCGGCGGTTGGACTGGATGTCCATGGACTTCGCCTCGGCTCGACGCAATTTCAGCAGCGTTGACGAGACCTTCCGCCTGGTGGAGGGACTCCCTCCACCAGGCGGAAGGTCTCGTCAACGCTGCTGAAATTGCGTCGAGCCGA
>JAPVWS010000463.1 GCA_027493295.1 Candidatus Versatilivorator vitaminiformans
TCGCGCCTATGCCAGCTCCCTGTTCGGCGCCACGCCTGCGGAAACGGGCGAGAGGGCCCGCCGCTTCCGGGACCAGGGCTTCGACGCGGTCAAGTTCGGATGGGCGCCCATGGGCGAGGATGCGGCCACGGACGTGGCCCTGGTGCGGGAGGCGCGGGCGGGGCTGGGGGACGACGCCGACCTGCTGATCGACGCCGGCCTGGCCTGGGATGCCAAGACAGCCATCCAGCGAGCCAGGGCCTTCAGCGAGTTCGATATTTTCTGGCTGGAGGAGCCGCTGCTGCCGGACGACTACCGAGGGTACGCACGGCTGGCCTCGGCCACCGACATTCCCATCGCGGCCGGCGAGGAAGAGAGCGAACGCCGCTCATTTATCGAGCTGATGGATCGAGGCAGGATCGACGTGGTCCAGGTGGATCTGACCCGGTGCGGCGGATTTACCGAGGCAGTCAAAATCGCCAGCCTGGCGGCCGACCGCGGCCTGCGCTGCGTCAACCACGGGTTCACCACCTACATCAACGTGGCCGCCGCTCTCCACTTCCTGAACTCCATCCCCAATTCCTTCATCACAGAGTTTGTGGTGGAGGAGGGTACGCGGTTGCGGGATGAGATCACTCTGCAGCGAATCACGGCCCGGGATGGGACCCTGGCCATTCCTGAAGAGCCCGGGCTGGGAATCGACCTCGACCCGGAGGGCGTTGAGAAGTACCGGGTCGCCTGATCTTCCGTCTCAAGTTGCAGCGGAAGCGGAAAGCTTTACCTGCTCCAGAAGTTCCTTGGCCTTTTCAACACAGGCCAGGGCATCCTTCCCATAGCCGTCGCACTTCATCTTGTGCGCCAGTTCCCGGTTCAGCGCGGCTCCACCGGCCATGGTCCTGACCTTTTGGCGCAAGCCCGCCTGTTCGAAGGCGCGGTTGGTGATTTCGATATTTCTCATGGTGGTGGTGAGCAGCGCCGACATACCGACCAGTTCGGCCTTGTGCTCGACCACGGCCTCCACGAACTCCTGAGGCTTGGTGTCCACTCCCAGGTCGTGAACGGAAAATCCGGCGCCCGCCAGCATCATCCCGCACAGGTTTTTGCCGATGTCGTGAAGATCTCCCTGGACGGTGCCCATGATCACCGTGCCGATGGGTTCGATGCCCGAGGCCGACAGGATGGGATCCAGGTGCTTCATTCCGGCCTTCATGGCCCTGGCGGCTACCAGGACCTCCGGCACGAAGATGACATTGTCGCGGAACTTGACTCCCACCACCGACATGCCGGCGATCAATCCGTCGTCCAGAATCACGTTCGGATCGAACTCCCTGTCCAAAGCCTCCTTGGTCAAGCGGTCGGTCTGGTGATGCTCGCCGACGATGACGTAGAAAGCGATGTCCTGCATCAAGGGGTCGGCATTTTCCAGGACTCCCCGAATTCGACTGCTCTCTTCAGGGATGGTGACCCACTGCAGTTCTTCCTCCAAGCCATCATTGACAATCGGCATTGAGAGTCCCTTCCTTGTTCAAATGGATTGGTGCGGCGACGCCGGACCGGAACCTGCAGTTGCAGCCGGAGTCGGACTGGCGTGCCGCCGGCTGATGGCTCGTGATCAATCGAGCGCAATAGGATATTTGCCGTATCTGAAAGTGGCCTCGAGCATGGCGGCGTAGTTGTCTATGGGAACGTATTCGGGGATGGAGTTGCCGGATGAAACGCAGTAGCCGCCCCCGGGAGCCAGATCCCTGATTCGAGTGCGAACCTCGTCCTCAACTTCCTCAGGAGTCCCCAGGGTCAAGGTGTATTGCAGGTCGATGTTGCCCAGCAAGGCGAGCCGGTCCCCATATTGCGCCTTGATTTCATTGATGTCGTGGGCCTGTGCTTCCACCGGGTGCCAGCCGTGGATCCCGAGGTCGATCAGTTCATCGATAACCATGGAGATGTCCCCGTCGGTGTGGTAGACGAAGGGCTTGTCCGCCGCCCTGGCCATGTCGCACATGGTCTTGTAGCAGGGGAAGGCGTACTTGCGATAGTGGTCGGGGTGCACCAGGGGGCCGTTCTTCCCGGAGAGATCGTCGGCATGGAAGCTCAGGCCGACGGCGGGGTGTTCCATGGCGACCTCCATCACCCGCTGCTGGAGGGGGATGATCTTGCCGTACATCATGTCGATGAGTTCCGGGTCGTCGATGTAGGACAGCATGAAGGTCTCCATCCCCATCATGAACCAGACGCCGGTAAACACCTTGCCGATGACCACGCCGATTTTCATCCCGGACGGCAGCAACGCTCCCACTTCGTCCAGCACTGAAAAGTCCAGGTCGTCGGGGTCGGGCCAGGGATAGGCGGCAAACTCGTCCTTGTTGGAAATGACGCCCTTGTGCATTTCCGCCCAATGCCGTTCGGTATAGGCTTCCAGTTCGGCCTTGTAGGTGCTGACGCTGTGGCTGCTCACCTGGACGCCGCCGGCGCCTTTCTCGGTTTGGCTGTCCCGGCCTTCAACCGGCTTCAGGTGGACATTGATCACGCTCAGCGAGACTGGATAGGCGTCAAATCCGGCGGCCCGGAAGAATTCGATCTCGTCGGCGTGTCCCTGGACCGGCTTGCCCATGAACAGTTCCTTGACCTCCGGCTCGATACCCATTTCGAAAAGGGGAACGTAGTCGGGCTCCTGGTGGTTCAGGGCCGCCTTGAGACGGGAACACGAAGGACGGCGAATGGCCACTAAGAGGTTGGAGTAGGCTCAAGAGGGATGGGCCAAAGGTCGGCGCCTGGTGGGTGGAAACCGGCTCAACGTCAAGCATGATTTGAAAATTGATTAACATGGATGGACAGGATAAACAGGATTAATAGGCGAGAGTTTCCACCGTCTTGCGCTCCACCATCGCCCATGCTTCAACTAGGATTCCAACACTCGCTCCCAAGCTCAGGGAACAACTCGAAGACTCAACCGATCATTGAGCGAGTCCGCTTCCCGTGCCGAGTCGTCTCGTCCTGATTATCCTGTTCATCCTGTGTATCCATGTTCAATAAATAGATATAGGAGCTTTTTGCAAATTTCGCAGCGGCGCAGGTCATCTTGCCGGCAAACGTGAGGTCCTGCGTTTTTCAATATCGGGTGCGACCTGGCGAAAAATGTTGTCTAACCACAAAAAGCACAAAAGTCACAAATTGTGATTTTGTGCCTTTTGTGGCCATTCCCAGTAATCGTCCCGCTGCCGAATTTTGCAAAAGGCTCATGGAAAACCGGACTAAGGGGGCAGGGTCCTCGTTCCTGATAGGCCCTGAAGCTACGATGTTTCACCCTCGAATGATCTGCCCGGCAGGGCGGGGCGTCACTTACTTGAAACAAACCTGTATCACTCTCGAACGATTCGTGCGGCAACGCCGGTCTCCCGGCGGATCAGGGGCCGAACTTGCCGTAGAGCCCCGCGTTGGCCATCATCAATCGAATCAAGTATTGACTCTGGAATACCCCTAGCGAGCCCCGGTTGGCGCAGGTTTCGGTGAAACGACTCAGTTTGTCGCTCCCGCAAACCGGGCTGTTCAGCAGAACCGGCTGGGGATGCCAACTGTGCGATTTCAGCGCCACCGGTGTGGAATGGTCCCCGGTGATGGCCAGCACCAGGGGGCGTTTTTGCAAGAGAATGGGGAGAGCATGGTCCACGGCCTCGATGACGGCCACCTTCCCGTCGAAATCGCCGTCCTCCCCGGCCATGTCCGTCCCCTTGACGTGGATGAAGAAATAGTCGAAGTGTTGGAACTCGTCGAGGTACTGTTGAAACTGCTGCGGGATCTCTCTTGCTCTTTCCAGATTCCGCATCCCGATCAGTTGGGCGAGTCCCCTGTACATGGGGTAAACGGCAATGGCCGCGGCTCCCAGTTGAAACCGCTCCTCAAACCCGGGGATACGGGGAAGGCTGCCGATGCCTCGCAAGAGGAACGCGTTGGCGGGAAGGTCTTCGGAAAGCAGTGGCATGGCCCGGCGGTAGAAGCCGGCGATCACCTCGGCCGCCCTCTTGGCACTCTCTTCCCGGCTTTCGGCTATGATCGGCCTTATGGGAAGACCTGTTCGGTGAGGATCGGAGTCGGGGAGAGGGCCGGCGATGCCGCCTCCGCGGAAAACCACCACGAATCGATGGGATCTTCCACGCCGGACAATGATCCGGGTCTCGCCGATCCTGCCAATGGCGCCCAGTTTTTCGCAGAGGACCCGGTTCAACCGGCTGTCAATGCGGCCGGCTCTGCGGTCGGTTACGATACCTTCGGCATTGACCGTACAGAAGTTGGCACGAGCGGCCACATCGCCCAACTTCAAATCCATTCCAAGCCCCAGTGCCTCGATCACGCCTCGATCGGCTCGGAACACGGCAGGATCGTAGCCGAAAAGACCCAAGTGGCCGGGTCCGCTTCCCGGCGTAATCCCCGGCAGGACAGGAGTCATTCGGCCCATGGCCGAGGTCTGAGCCAATTCATCCAGGTTCGGAGTGACCGCTGCCTCCAGCGGTGTGCGGTAGCCGGTCGCGGCGGTCGCGATGTCGCCGACACCGTCCAGGACCAGCAGGACGAGCTTGCCCTCGGGCCGGTGAGGCAGCCTCAGCGATCGATACAGAGTCTCTTCTTCCACCGTTTTCACCGTGTTCGTTATTCGTCCGGACCGGCAAGCAGCATTCTACATTACAACGGCTTTCCGTCTCCCGGGGCTTGTGTATAGAATAGGAATCTTTTGTTGATGTCCCGGTGCGGCGCAGATGGGTTCAGCGGGACAGGTGGATAGCCGGTCCCCCCTGTCCCCGACGACGGGGCGAATCATACGGAGTGAAACAGGAGTTCAGGTAAGTAGAGAGTGAAGAGCGGTGAGAGGTCAGCGCAGAATTTCGGGAACCGGCAAGCGCCTGATGACCTTAATGCACTAATTGACGGACTGCGCCGAGGTCAACAAGAGACTTAACGCTTGATTCCAATCCCTCTCCACTCTCCACTCTTCACTCTTCACCTTGGTTGCGCCGCCGTACCATACGACGAGGCGGCTCATAAGGGGCGAAACATGGGTGTTCCAAACTAGCGATGAAGAAACTCCTGGCTGCCAACCGCAGCGAGATCGCCATTCGTATCATGAGGGCGGCCACCGAATTGGGGTTGCGGACGGTGGCGATCTACTCCGAGGCGGACCGCGTCGGCCTGCACCGTTTCAAGGCCGACGAGGCCTATGCCCTTTCAAGAGACAAGGGTCCGGTGGAGGCCTATCTGGATATCGAGGGCATTCTGGCGATTGCCCGGGACAAGAAGGTGGACGCCATCCATCCGGGCTACGGGTTCTTGGCGGAGAACCCTCAGTTCGCCCAGGCCTGCCAGCAGGAAGACATCACCTTCGTGGGGCCGACACCCCGTGTGCTGGAGTTGCTGGGAGACAAGCTGGCTGCCCGCCGCCTGGCCAAGAAGGCGGGAATCCCGGTGATTCCCGGGACCGACGAGCCCGTGGAGGAAGGGCGGGAGGCCATGCGAACGGCGGCAGAGTTGGGATTCCCCTTGATTGCCAAGGCCGCCTTCGGCGGAGGAGGCAGGGGAATGAGGATCATCCGTTCCGCCGAAGATCTGGAAAAGCAATTGGCCGAGGCCCGAAGCGAGGCGGAGGCTGCCTTCGGCAATGGCGCCCTTTTTCTGGAACGCTTCATCGAACGTCCCAAGCATGTGGAGGTTCAGATCCTGGCCGACCGGCATGGAGATGTCGTGCATCTCTACGAGCGGGATTGTTCGGTGCAGCGAAGGCATCAGAAGGTAGTGGAGGTGGCGCCGGCTGCAGGAATACCGAACAAGTTGCGTAAGGAGTTGTGGGAAGCCGCGGTTGCCCTGGCGCGTGAAGTCGGCTACGTGAATGCCGGAACGGTCGAGTTTCTCCTGGATGTGGACAGCCGCGAATGGTTCTTCATCGAGGTCAACCCCCGAATTCAGGTCGAGCACACCGTGACCGAGAGAGTCACCGGGATCGACCTGGTGCGCTCACAGATCCTGATTGCTCAAGGCTGCCGGCTGCACGAACCTCCGATCTCCTTGCCCCCCCAAGAGGACATGCCGCTCTACGGCAGCGCCCTGCAGTGCCGCATCACGGCGGAAGACCCGGAAAACAACTTCGCGCCGGACTTCGGAAAGGTCACGACCTACCGTTCTCCGGCCGGATTCGGCTTGCGATTGGATGGAGGTGCGGTCTCCGGGGGTGCGGTCCTGATTCCCTACTACGATTCCCTGCTGACCAAGGCCACGGCTTGGGGAAGGACGCCCAAAGAGGCCTGTCAGCGGATGGATCGAGCCCTGCGAGAGTTTCGAGTCCGTGGCGTCAAGACCAATGTGCCCTTTCTTGAAAATATCGTCAACCATCCGGTGTTTCAGGATGGCTTGGCCACCACGCGTTTCCTGGACGAGTATCCCGAGTTGTTTCACTTTGTCCAGAGACGGGATCGGGCCACTCGACTGCTGAACTACCTGGCGGGAGTCATCGTGAACGGGAATCCGGAGGTTGCCGGAAAGCCCTGGCCCGAGTCATTCGCCACTTCCAGAACCAGTCGAGACATTCAGCCGGCGCCCCTGCCCGAGATTCCCTTTCCCAAGGGAATCGCTCCGCCTCCGGGAACCCGGCAGCAGTTGCTCCGGTTGGGTCCGGAACGGTTTGCTCAGTGGATGCGGAAGCAAGAGCGCCTTCTGATCACCGACACCACCTTCCGCGACGCCCATCAGTCCTTGCTGGCCACCCGGGTGCGTTCCATCGACATTCTGAGGATTGCCGAGGCCCTGGCTCACCGGTTGCCCCACCTCTTCAGCCTGGAGATGTGGGGCGGCGCCACCTTCGATACCGCCCTGCGCTTCCTCAACGAGGATCCCTGGCAGAGGCTGCGGCAGCTTCGAGATCTCGTCCCCAATATCTGCTTCCAGATGCTGTTTCGGGCTTCCAACGCGGTGGGATACACCAGTTACCCGGATAACGTGGTGGCCGAATTCATCAAGGAATCGGCCCGGCAGGGCATAGACATCTTCCGTATTTTCGACTCCCTGAACTCGGTGGAAAACATGGAAGTCTCCATGGCTGCGGTTCGGGAGACCCACGCCGTTTGCGAGGCCGCCATCTGCTACACCGGCGATATCCTCGATTCCCGGCGGCCCAAGTATTCCCTTGGCTACTACCGCAAGATGGCGCGACGGCTGGAGGAGATGGGCGCCCACGTCCTGGCCATCAAGGACATGGCGGGTCTCTGCAAACCCTACGCCGCCGCTGAACTGGTGAAGACCTTGCGCCAGGAGGTGGAAATTCCGATTCACTTCCATACCCACGACACCAGCGGTGTGAGCGCGGCTTCCATCCTGAAGGCTGCCGAGTCGGGAGTGGATGTGGTCGACGGCGCCGTTTCGTCCATGAGCGGTCAGACCAGCCAGCCCAATCTCAACTCCATTGTGGAAGCCTTGCGCGGCCAGCCGCGGGACACGGGGCTCGACCCCGGGGTCTTGGGAGGCTACTCGGATTACTGGGAGCTTGTCCGCGACTTCTATCGACCCTTCGACAGCGGTCCGAGGTCGGGAGACGCCAAGGTGTACCTGCATGAGATACCGGGCGGGCAATACACCAATCTGCGCCAGCAGGCGGCAGCCGTCGGTCTGGGTTACCGCTGGAGCGAGGTGGAGTCGACCTACGCCGAGGTGAATCGACTCTTTGGCGACATCGTCAAGGTCACTCCTTCCAGTAAGGTGGTGGGAGACCTTACGCTGTTCCTGTTGGCCAAGGGGATGGCTCCGGAGGATCTGCTCCATCTGGACGTCAAGCACGATCTCGCACTTCCCAATTCAGTGATCGATCTCTTTGCCGGTTCGCTGGGAACTCCCCCGGGAGGATGGCCGCCTCGCTTGCAAACCATCATCTTGCGGGGAGCTGAACCCAGCCGCACGCGTCCCGGAGCCGATCTGCCGCCCGCCGACTTCGGCAGGACTCGGAAATTCCTGAAGCGAAAGCTCGGCCGGGATGTGCGCCATGACGAGGTGTTGAGCTACCTGTTGTATCCGGATGTGTTTTTGAACTACGTAGCCACGCATCGGAAGTTTGGCGACGTCGGTGTCCTCCCGACTCCCCAGTTCTTCTACGGCATGCAGTCGGGAGACGAAATCGCGGTGGACATCGAGCCCGGCAAGACCCTGGTGATCAAGTTCCTGACCATCAGCGAACCCAACCCCGACGGCCGACGAACCGTCTTCTTCGAGCTCAACGGACAGCCTCGGGAGGCGGTGGTGCGCGATGAAAGCCTGAAAGAGGCTGCCCCGGCACATCCGAAGATCAGCCCCGGGGAGCCCGGGCAGGTGGGGCCCCCGTCGCCCGGGGTCATTACCCACGTATTCGTCCAGTTGGAGCAGAGAGTGGACAGGGGCGAAAAGCTTTTCACCCTGGAAGCCATGAAGATGCAGAGTACGATCTACGCCCCAGTGGCCGGACGTGTCAGCCGGATACTGGTGGGGGCAGGGCAGCACGTTGAGGCCAAGGCCCTGTTGTTGACCATCGAATAATCACCGCCGCTGCCCGCCGACGGGGTTCGTCCCGTGACCGGTCTTATCGTCAATTTCGTCAGCAAGGTCGTTCGCCATCGGGGTCTCATCCGGTCGATGGTCCAACGCGATCTCAAGAGCCGCTACGTGGGTTCGGTCATGGGGCTCTTCTGGTCGGTGATCCATCCGCTGGCGCTGCTGGTGTGCTACACCTTCGTGTTTTCGGTGATCTGGAAATTACAAATTCAACACCCCCGGTTTCCCGAGACCGGAACGGCCAGCTTTGCCATCTACCTGTTCTGCGGCATCCTTCCCTGGATGATGTTCCAGGAAACCCTGACCCGCTCCAGCAACGTGCTGGTGGACAACGCCAATCTGATCACCAAGACCTTGTTCCCCTCGGAGATCCTGCCGGTGGCCGTACTGATCGCCAACCTGGTGAACCACCTGATCGGCTTGGCCATCTTCCTGGTGATCATCCTCTTCTACCTGCAGGACCTGAGCTTTCTTGTGCTGTTGATTCCCCTCTACCTGCTTCCCCTGATGCTGTTTGCCCTGGGGTTGAGCTGGGTGGTCTCGTGTCTTCAGGTGTTTCTGAGGGACACCGCCCAGGTGGTCACGGTAGTCCTGACCTTCTGGTTCTTTTTTACTCCCATTTTCTATACCGAAGAACACCTGGGCAGCGTCAGCGACAAGCTGATCCTGGCAATGCGCTTCAATCCGTTGGCCGAAGTCGTGATTGCTTATCGCAAGATGTTGCTGTTTGCCGAGATGCCGTCCTGGCAGGGGATGATTCCCCTCTACGGGATGGCTCTGGTTACTTTCGTGTGTGGGGGTCTCCTGTTCCGTTACGTCAAGCGATCCTTCGCGGATGTGCTTTAATGGGTGGAGCTTTTTGCAACATTCGGCAGCGGAACGATTGCCGGGAATGGCCACAAAAGGCACAAAAACACAAATGGTGACTTTTGTGCTTTTTGTGGTTGGATAGCATTTTTCACCAGGTCGCACCCGATATTGAGAAAGGCAGAACCTCTGGTATGCTCGCCAGGTGACCTGCCCCGCTGCGAATTTGCAAAGAGCTCGGGTGGTTTTATCCATGAGATCTCTGTGGTGCACTCCCGTGCTGGCCGCGGGCTTGGCCCTGCTCGGAGGATCCCCTCTCCGGGCGACCCCGGATTTTCTGCCGGAGGCCAGTGCCTATCATGCCTACCTGGATTCCACCATTCTCTTGGCGTTTGAACTGACCCCTGGCCGGGAAGCCTTCATCGAAGTCATCAACCTGGGGGAGAATCGCCGCTGCCTCACGGTGGAGCGGATATTCATGCGAACGGCGGAAGGGCAGCCCTTGCGGTTCGACTCCTTTCTCTACGACGGCCGCAAGTCAAAGCTGGAGGGCAATCCCCGGGCTTGCGTCCGCCAGCGTACGCGGCGCAGATTCGAGCTCGGGTACAGCTTCGACTTTCCGGAGAAAGTGCGCAAGGTCGTATTTTTGTTGGGAAGGTTGGCCTATCGGCTGCAGCCGGTCGGCGGTGAGGACTACAGGAAGTTTCTGGAGAATTTCAACAAGGTCAACATCGGGGTCAGCAGTGATCGCCTCAAGAGATTCCAGTTGGGTGTGCTCTTCGGCAAGAGCTTTTATGGTTCCAGGGTACGTTGCCGGCGGGTGGCGGCCCCATTTGTCAGCAACGGGACGCGCGGACCCGTGACCCTGTTGAGCACCTTTCCCAGGCGTACTCAAAAGGCCAGGAAGAAAAAGAAGACCGCCAGCCTGAGCATCGCCTTGAAGCTGGATCCCAACGGCGAGGTGGTTGAAGCCATTCCAGAGTCCAACCTGGAGTTCGGGCTCACCGAACGGGCGCTCTATGAGGTGAAACACTGGTGGGACTTTGCTCCGGCCTACCAGGACGGCAAGCCGGTGGCCAGCGATCATCGGGCCAAGGTGGTCTATCGATTGGAGCAGGATGACTGAAAATTGCAGGCAAAGGCTGGCACCATCGCCGCCGCCATCCCATCATAATTCCACAGACTCGCAAACCTCGAAGTATTTCCTGCCCGGCTGAATGCGAACGGCCTGCTCCACCGGGTCGTGTTCCAGTGCGATGATCCAGTTTCCCTCACATGCCTGCTGCAGATAATGCCGCTTCTCCTCGATGGTCGTCAGGGGATAGAGGTCGTACCCCATCAGGTAGGGCAGCGGAAGGTGAGAGGCGGTGGGCATCATGTCGCCGCAATAGAAAAGCGTGGTGTCGCCGTCTTGAATCTTGACCATCTGCAATCCCGGAGAATGTCCATTGGAGATCAGGAGGTGGAGCCCGGGGAACAGCTCACGGGGGCCGTCCAGGATTGTGAGTTGGGGGTGGCCGTGGAACGGCTCGATATCCATCGGCATATAGCTGCCCCGATCCTTCTCGGACGGCTTCAGGGCTCGCTCCCATTGACGCCGCTGAATGTAATGCCTGGCCGAGGGGAAGGTCAGCTCCAACCGGTTGTTTCGGAAGCAGGTTGCGCCCCCGGCATGGTCAAAATGGAAGTGGGTCAGGATGACATCGGTGATTTCTTCCGGCGCGATGCCGTTGGCAGCCAGAGAGCCCGGCAGGGTGTATCGGCTATGGTCGAGGCGGTAAATCTCCTTGAGTTTGTCGGAAAACTTGTGGCCGCAGCCCACATCGACCAGAATCTTGCGCTCTTCGTCCAGAATCAGCAGCGCCCTCATGGCCAGTGGGATCCGATTGCGCTCATCGCTGGGGTTGGTTCTGCTCCAGAGAGTCTTGGGGACGACCCCGAACATGGCGCCGCCGTCGAGGCCGAAACGGCCGGTTTCCAGGGAAACGATGCGGTAGGGTCCTATCTTCATCGCTTGATGCTCAGTGCCACCCCGTCCCTGAGGGGAATGATGGTGGTCAGGACGTCTTCGGAATGAAAGGCCAGTCGATTGAAGGCTCGTATTCCCGCCGTGCTGGGAGTGTCGTCGTCTTCGACCACCCGTCCGCCCCACAGGGTGTTGTCGGTAATCAGAAGGCCTCCCCTATTCAATCGGGGGACCGCCTGCCGGAATACTTCGGGATACTCGTGCTTGTCCACGTCGTTCAGGATGATGTCGAAGGATCCCGGTTCTTTGGCCAGCAGGGAAAGGGCGTCGCCGGTTCGGTAGTCTACCAGACCTTCAATTCGGGCCTGTTGGAAAAACCGGGCGGCCAGGGCGGCGTTCTCCCCGGAGCCGTCGGTACAGATGATCCGACCCCCCTGTTGCAAGCCCCTTGCAAACCAGATCGCCGAGTAACCAAAGCCGGATCCCAGCTCGAAGACGCGTTGGGCACCTGTCAGCAGCGCCAGCTGGCAGAGCAGGCGGCCTACCAGGGGCCCGATGATGGGGAATCTCCTCTCGGCGGCGATACGTTCCATTTCCTGGAGGGTGGAGTCCCTCGGAGGAGTCAGGGAATGGAGGTAGCGAACGATGGATGGATCCAGAATATTCATGGGTTGTTCTCCTGCCGGGTCGGATCAGGGGCGCGCTTGCTACGCCCGGATCTTATGGTAATCTGGACAGACCGGCAACGGCCAACGCGGGCAATCGCTCCAGGAACGGTCCGTGCAAGGACATCAGTTGCAGTTGATTTGGAAAAATAGGATTGCAGAATGATCATCGGGTTGTTCGGGGAAGATTCGACACTGACCCTGGCCCTCCAAAATGACTTGGAAGAGAAGGGGTTCGGTGCGTGCCGGTCCACACGGCCCCTGCCGCGGCAGCAGTCGCAGCACCTGGTTTTTCGAGAACGGCAATTGCCTTCCGATTGGAAGTCCCTGCGGGAAGCGGGAATGGTGCTGGTTTGGGTCGGTGAACCCGTGGAGCCGGCAGTGTCCTTCGACCTGGTGCTGCCCCTCGGCCAATCCGAAGGGGAAGCCTTGGAGAAGCTCAGCCACCTGGTGCGGCCGAAGCTGGCCGGCCCGCCGCGGCCCTCCTGGGACGAGTATTTCATGAGGATTGCCCAGGTGGCTTCCATGCGGAGCAACTGCATCAAGCGGAAGGTTGGCGCGGTGGTGGTGAAAGACCGCAGGATCGTGTCCACCGGCTATAACGGAACCCCGCGCGGAACAAGGAACTGCAACGAGGGGGGATGTCCGCGCTGCAGCGGCCTGGCAGCCAGCGGAACGCGGCTGGACGAGTGTCTGTGTTCCCACGCCGAGGAAAACGCCATCACCCAGGCGGCCTACCACGGCACCAGCGTCAAGGACGGATGCCTCTATTCCACCGAGGAAGCACGATAACCAGGTCGGCAGGGAACTTCAGTATTTTTGCATGATGACGGCCAGCAGGTTGTGTTTCATGAGCAGGAATCTGCGGGTTTCGTAGCCGTCGAACAGTTGAGTCACGTCCCGGTTCTGGTAGATTTTGCGGATGGACATGGCGCGATCGGTGGGAGTGCGTTCCAGGTTGGCTTCGGTAACGATGCGGTATTGGTGGACCCAGTCGGAGCCGGCAGGTGGTCTGGTCTGAAAGAGGGCGAAGATCAGGCTCTTCGACTTCATCATCGCCGATACCCTGGCGATAAACAGGGAGGCGAACTCGGGATCCAGATAGCTCAGCAGATCCCAGCAAATCAGTCCGTCGAAGAAGTCGATAGAGTATTTGAAGTTCTCTCTGAAGAACTTGCTCGCAACCAGGGTCCGTTGATCCTTGAATGAGGTAGAGTACTCGGGTCTTGAGTAAGCCTCCAACAGGTCTTCCACGTATAGCTTGACTTCGCGCTCGAAGAAAAACTCGACGTTGGCTCCGGTTGGAACGCCAATATCCAGCAACACGGCCCTTTTCTTACGGCCGATTGCCCGGAGAAACTCCTTCAGGACATCGGCCTGCAATCTGACCGCAATCGGACTGTCGTGCCCTCTGGCCACACCGGATGGAATCGGTTCAAGCTTGTTCATCGCGGAGCCCGGATTCCGTCCGCCAACAGGCGGTTACCGTACGATTTTCCCATGAGAACAGCACCTCTCCGACACTCCGACACACCTTACCACAGGAGATGTTGGCGGTTCAGCCCGTATCGCGACCGTTTCCCGCAGACGTTGATCGGTAGGCCTGATCGAGGATCTCCATGGGGTGCATGACCTGTATGTGATGCAGGCGGGCCATACGCAGGCCGTAACCAATTTGAAGAAGGCATCCGGGGTTGCCGGTGGCCACCACGGCTGGCCCGCACTGCTTGATGTCCTCGACCTTGCGCTCCAGGATCCGCATCGACAGTTCGGGGTGTGTGATGTTGTAGATTCCCGCGCTCCCGCAACATTGGTCCGGATTCCGCAACTCCAGCAGCTTCAGCCCCGGAATCTGCTGCAGCAGGCGGCGCGGGGCCTGCCCGATTCTTTGGGCATGCAGCAGGTGGCAGGGGTCGTCGTAGGCGATCTTCAACTCCAGCCGGCCGGGCGGAGACAGAGCCGGCAGCCCGTCCAGAAACTCCGAAATATCCACGACCGTTTGGCTGAATGACCGGGCTCGGGATGAGAACTCGGGATCGTGGGCCAGAAGGGTCCCATACTCCTTGAGCTTGGCCCCGCAGCCGGCTGCATTGACGATGACCGCCGAAACCCCGGCATGCTCGAAGGCCTGAATGTTCCTTTTCGCCATCTCTTGAGCGGTGGCGGTGATGCCGGCGTGGGCGTGGAGCGCGGCGCAGCAGACCTGGGAGGACGGGACGACGATCTCGCAACCGTTTCGTTGCAGGACTCGAATGGTAGCGCGGTGGATGCCGGCAAAGATTTCGTTCATGACGCATCCGGTGAGCAATCCCACTCGGAACCGCGTGGACCCGGTGCTTCTGAAGATCGCGCCAAGTTCGACCGGGACGGTGCGCTTTCTGAGGTCGGGAAGCAATCGTTCCAGGCCGGCCAACCGCGCCGGAATCAGCTTCAGGGCAGCCAGCCTCCGAACCAATGCCTGCAATCCCAGGCGCTGGTAAAGACGCAGCAGATGAAAATGGAACCGCAGGATGCGGGGCGAGGGGAAAACCCAGCCGAAGACGTAGCGTCGGAGGGTTTCCACCAGGAGGGGACGTTTCAGTTGTTGCTCGACGATCTCACGGGCCTGCTCCACCAATTCGCCGTAGGGTACGCCTGAAGGGCAAGCCGACTCGCAGGCACGGCAGTCCAGGCAGGCGGAGATGTGCTGGGCAAAGCTTCCGGCGACCGGCAACCTTCCGCTTTGCTGGGCTTGCATGAGATAGATGCGGCCTCTGGGCGAGTCCGCCTCCTTGCCCAACTCGATGTAGGTCGGACAGGCTTGCAGGCAAAGGCCGCAGTGGACGCATTGAGGAGTCAAGTCCGCCGGGACGGCACTGTCTGCCTGATTCGGTTGAGCCGGTGATTCCACTGGTTCCTCCAACATTAACCCCCTCAAAACCAGGGCTGAGAGCGGACACGGAACCGTTTGCCGCCGCACCTGGACCGCCAGGTCGGTTCAAACCACGAATCTCCCCGGGTTCAGGATCTCCCGGGGGTCCAGCCGGTTCTTGATCTGCCTCATCAATTTCAGGTCCTTGTATCGGTAACCCCAGGCATCGACCCGGTTTTTCAGGTCGGCGGGACCCCTTTCAATCACCACGCTGCCTCGTGCCGAATGCAACAATCCCCGCCATCTATCGATCAGCCCTGCCAGCCGCACCGCCTGAGAGGTTGAAGGATCGAGGTGACAGTAAATTCGGATTACCCCGCTTCCGGCATGGGCTCTCAAGAAGAACGGGACCTCGGTCTCGGACAAGCGCCTTTCAATCTCTTCGATCCACTGGACCAGTTGACTGGGAAGGATGTTGACCTTGAGCTTGACGCTTTCCAGCGGCGGTTCCGCCAGGCAGAAGTGGTCCTCCCGCAAGCAGTCCCAGAGCCGGGCTTGCTCCCGCGGGTCACTGACCAGCATGTCCCCGTCCGGGCAGGAACCCCAGATCTCTTTCAATTCCTTCACCTGCCAGTCGACCGCTGATTCCAGATCGCCGAACTTGACCGCCAGGGCGTAGCCTGCGATCTTTCCGTTCCAATCCAGCTTGCGGTCAAGCCGACGCGAGGCGCCGCCGTCGAGGAATTCAACGGCAATGGGAATCAACGGGGAACGCAGCAGCTTGCTCAAGGCACTTCGCACCGGGGGGAGATTCTTGAAGAGGCCTACTACCGTCTTCTCCATGGGCGGAAGCGGCTTGAGCTTGAAGTAGAAATCGGAAAAGACGCCCAGGGTGCCGAACGAGCCTGTATAGAGCTTGCACATGTCATATCCGGTGACGTTTTTGACCACTCTCGAGCCGAAGCGTGTTTGGGAACCGTCCGCCTGGATGACACCGATTCCGAGCAGGTAATCGCGCAGGGTTCCATGGCCGAATCGACACGGTCCGCTGGCGTTGGTGGCCACCATTCCCCCCAGGGTCGTCCGCCGGTAGGCGGGCGGATCGACCGGCAGGCACAAGCGATCGGCCGCCAGCAGTTCTTGCAGCTGTTCCAGGCGGCACCCGCTCTCCACCCTCACCACCAGGTCCTGGGGCTCGTATTCCCGGATTCGGTCCAGGCGGGTCGTTGCCAGAGCCAGATCGAAGCGCTCGGGAGGGTTCCCGAGGTCCTGGCGGCTCCCGGAACCAACAGGCACTACGGCCCAGTGCTCGCGCTGAGCCATTCGCAGCAGTTCGCTGATCTCCTCGGGTGTTCGCGGAGCGGCGGCCCGGTCGGGCCGCTTCCCCTGCACGGTGAATGCCTCCAGGCAGGAAGCAGGCAGAGCGACAGAGGCCCGGTAATGGGGCTCCGTCGCCGGGGAATCCTTCGTCACTGAACGACCTCGAGATTCTGAACCCGATCCAACCATGTATGACAAACCTGTGAGGCCAGCCGTCCGGGGCAGCCCGGTCAGAACCGCACGAACTCCGGGTCTTCTTCGAACCGGCTGAGACGATCGCGGCTGTCTTCCGAAAGGGACGACATCTCCCCGCATCCGCGTCGCATGGGAAAGATCTTTTGCGGATTGGCAAGATTGTCCGGATTGAAGACTTGCTTGAGCCGTTCCATCACCTGCAGATCGGCCTCGCTGAAGAACAACCTCATGAATTCTCTCTTTTCCAGACCGATTCCGTGCTCGCCGCTCAACGTTCCTCCCACATCGATGCAACAGCGCAAGATGGCACCGGCCAGCGCCATGACCTTTTCCCTGGCATCCTCGCGGGCGATGTCGTAGAGGATGATGGGATGCAAATTTCCATCTCCGGCATGAAATACATTGGCCATCCGCAGACCGTATTCCCGGCCCAGGCTCTCGATGCGGCCAAGGACCTCCGGAAGCTTGCTCCGCGGAATCACACCGTCCATGGTGTAGTAGTTGGGGCTGATGCGCCCATAGGCGCCGAAGGCGTTCTTTCGTGCCGCCCACAGCTTCTTGCGCTCGTCGGCCGAAGCTGCGACCCGTACCTCCCGTACCTGGCGGGACCGAATGACCTCCAGGATTTCCTCCAGTTGCTGGTCGATGCCGGCCTCCAGTCCGTCCACTTCGATGAGCAGCACCGCCGCGGCGTCCTGGGGAATGCCGCTCGCGTAGACTCCGGCTTCGATCGCCTGAATGGTGTTCCTGTCGATCATTTCCAAGGCGGCGGGTACGATGCCCCGGGCGATGATGCCGGAAACCGTCTGGGTTGCTTCCGAAACCGAGTCGTAGACAGCCAGGAGCGTCTTCACGGCCGGGGCCGCGTGCAACAGTCGAACCGTGGCTTCAGTCGCGATTCCCAGGGTTCCCTCGGAACCGACGAAGGTTCCCACCAGGTCGAATCCGACCGGGTCGCCTGCCGCAGTTCCCAGGCGGTAGACTTCTCCGTCCGGCAACACCACTTCCAGCGCCAGCACGTGATTGGTGGTGACGCCGTACTTGAGCGTATGCGGTCCGCCGGCGTTTTCGGCTACGTTGCCTCCGATGGTAGACGCCACCTGACTCGAAGGATCCGGTGCATAGTAGAACTCGTCGGCTTCTACCGCCCGGGTGACGTGCTGGTTGACGACTCCCGGCTGAACCTGGGCCAGTCGATTCTCCAGGTCGATCTGCAGGATCTCGTTCATCCTGGAAAGCTCCAGCACGATGCCGCCCTCCGCGGCAATGGTTCCCCCGCTCAAGCTGGTGCCGGCGCCCCTGGCCAGAAAGGGAATCCCGTGCCGGCGGGCGAGTCTGACAATTTCAAGCACTTCATGGGTGGAGCTTGGGAAAACCACGAAATCGGGCATGCGGGAGTGGAGGGTCAACCCGTCGCATTCATAGACCAGCAGTTCTTCCGGGGTGTGGAGGACCCTGTCGCTGTCCAGCAAGTCCACCAGTTCCTTCCGAATCTCGATCCGCGGGAAGCCTGGTTCGGAGGTTTCAACGGCCATGATGTCGCATTATAGCCCAGCTTGGAGGCTGACACCCCGCCGGTATCGGTCTACAGTTCAAGCCGATTCAGGACGGCCAGGAGGAGAGACAGAGCGATTACCGCCAGGCTGACCCAGTAGAGCGCCCGCCACAACAGGTCCTGGAAAGATGTTTCCTGCCGCCGATTGGGGTTGGGCAGCGAGAAGGCCAGGGCGGCCCCTGCCAATGCTCCCCCAAAGTGGGCGGCGTTGTTGGCTCCGATGACGATGCCGAAGACGAAGGCATAGATGATCCAATGGACCAGTTGTTGTTGCAATATTCTACCCCAGGATCCCCAGCGTCGAGAGAGCACCACCGCCATGGCGATCATGCCGAAGACGGCTCCCGAGGCGCCGGCGGTCACCAGCCAGGGCGGGTAGTACCAGTTGCTGAGGACAAAGCCGATGACCCCGGTGGCCAGATAGAATACCAGGAAGCGTTCCTTGCCCAACAACTCTTCCAGCAGCGGGCCGATGAACATCAGGGCATAGGAGTTGAACAGCAGGTGAATGATGCCGATGTGGATGAAAATGGCCGAAACCAGGCGCCACCATTGGCCCTGGGCTACCAGCCCGGCCACATCGGCTCCCCATGCCACCAGGGCCTGCTGGTTTCCCCCGGTCAGAAGCCGGCCGAAATCGGTGACCGTGCCCTGTTGCTCGGTGGCGAACATGGCCAGGAAGACGAGGAAATTGGCGGTCAGGAGCCCGTAGGAGACCGGTGTGTACTGGGGCAGGATGTTGGCCAGCAGCTTGCCCAGCCCGCTGGGTCGCCGGCGGAGCCTGGCCCCGCAGAGGGAGCACACGGACTCCTGCACGCCGACCAGAGCTCGGCAGGAGGGACACATTCTGGTGGTGACCTGGGTGCCGCGCCAGAGGTTTTTCCAGTAATCGAGCTGCTTTTCCAGTTGCTGGGCGACGATGCGCAGCTTCCAGCGCAGGCGTGGAGGCAGCATGGGCAGGGTCCGTCGGGTGTTTGCCGATGTCCACGGGCCATCTTAAGGGAGCCGGCCGCTGGAGACAAGTCAGGCCCCTGCTTGCCGGCTGATTATGTCCCGCCCCCGCACTGCCGCGCGGATCATGCAGAGAGAAACAGGGACCTGTTACGAACCTCGGAGACTGGGGCCCCCTCCGGCTCGCGGGACGCCGCGTTTGCCCCCCTCCGGTTCGCCTGCGGGCTGGCGCCCTTGTCTCACCGACTCCCCCCTTGAGGGGGAGTCGCAGAAGCCGAGCCGCAGGCGAAGGCTGATGCGGTGGGGGGCATACGCGACGCCGCAAACTTGCGGCTTCCTGAGTTGCGGCGTTTGTTTCAGGAAAGTCCGTTCCTGACGGCCCCGAAGGGGGCAGAATCCCCGGTAGGTGAGGGACGATCACAGGACTCACCCGACGGGCCCAAAGCAAATCCGGGCCGCACTACAGGTGAAAAGCTGTTATCATCCTGAGGCGTTTTGGCCCGTCAGCTTTGAGATCGGAGGGTCGTCCGGCAGTCCAACCGGGGCGGCCCTGTCGCAGGAGGCGCAACGTGGTAAACACGATCCAGGGAAACCTGAATGCCGCGGGGCTCAGCTTTGCCATCGTGCTGAGCCGCTTCAACGATTTTGTGACCCACCGGCTGCTGGAAGGCGCTCTGGATGCGCTGACTCGAACCGGTGCGGCTGAGGGCGATATCGACGTGATCAAGGTGCCCGGATCTTTCGAGATCCCTCTGGCTGCCAAGAAGGCTGCAGCCAGCGGAAGGTACCACGGGGTGATCTGCCTGGGGACACTGATTCAGGGAGAAACCCCTCACTTCACCTATATCTGCAACGAGGTGACCAAGGGAATTGGGTCGGTCTCCCTGGACTCGGAGGTGCCGGTGGCCTTCGGCGTGGTTACGGCGGATAGCGTGGAACAAGCCATCGACCGTGCGGGGCTCAAGTCCGGCAACAAGGGATACGAGGCGGCCATGTCGGCCGTCGAAATGGCCAATCTTCTGAAGGAACTTGCCCGGATTTCTCACCAGGGGGCGTGATCAAGGCGCAGGAATTTTGCCCTCAGCGCGTGCTCGCGACCGAAGAGCGCAACGGGCTAGGATAGCACGATTTTCCGGAGCGGCTCTTGAGGACATCGATCCATGGGCGGACGAAGGCAGGGGCGAGAGCATGCGCTGCAGATGCTGTTTCAATGGGATCTGTCCAAGGCGTCTTTCAAAGATGTCCGCAGGACCTTCTGGACCCTGAACCGGGATTCCGAGGCTGATTCCCGAGCCTTCGCCGACCATCTCGCCGGCGGCACCGTCCGCCATATCGCTCAGATCGACGTTCTGCTGGCCCGCCACGCCGACCATTGGCGTCTTCCCCGCATGGCCACTGTCGACAGGAATGTCCTCCGGCTGGCCACCTTCGAGTTGTTGTACGAGACCCAAACCCCCAGGGTGGTTGCCATCAATGAAGCCCTGGAGATTGCCCGCCGGTTCAGCACCTCGGAGGCTATCCAGTTCGTTAACGGCATCCTGGACAGTATCCACAAGGAAGTTGCAACCGAGGGGGGCAGGGAGCCTTGAGCCCATCCAAGACCGAGCAGACTCTTGTCGCTCAACGATACGCCAAGCTGGAAAAGATCAGGGCTCTGGGCTGCCCCGTCTACCCGAACGCCTATTCCTCCACCCATTCTCTGCGGCAGGTCCTCGAGCAGCACCGGAATTCGTCCAAGGAAGAGTTGGAATCCCAGTCCGTCACCGTGCGCGTCTGCGGCCGGGTGGTGGCCATTCGCGGCAAGGGGAAGGTCGGTTTCCTGAACCTGTCCGACGGTGAGCACCGCTTGCAGGCATACGTTCGCCGAGACGCCGTAGGCGAACGTCTTTTTGAACTCTACAGGCTCCTGGATGTCGGAGACTTCCTGGGCGTCGAGGGATATCTGTTTCGAACCCGGACCGGCGAGCTCACCGTTCATGCCACCGGCATGGAATTTCTGGCCAAGTCTTTGCTGCCGCTGCCGGAGAAGTGGCATGGGCTCACCGACATCGAAATCCGCTATCGGCAGCGCTACCTGGACCTCATCGCCAACCCGGGCGCGCGGGAGGTCTTTGTCACCCGCAGCCGGATCATCAGGGGCATTCGAGACTATCTGGATGAGAGGGGCTACGTCGAAGTGGAAACTCCCATGATGCAACCGGTAGCCGGTGGAGCCACTGCGCGTCCCTTCCGCACCTTTCACAATGCGCACGGTATGCCGCTGTATCTCAGAGTTGCACCGGAACTCTACCTGAAGCGACTGATCGTGGGGCAACTGGAAAGGGTCTACGAGATCAACCGGAATTTTCGCAACGAGGGAATTTCAACCCAGCACAACCCTGAATTCACCATGCTGGAGTTCTATCAGTCTTACAGCGACTATCGCGAACTGATGGACCTGACCGAGGACCTGTTGAAACGACTGGCCCATGAGATTCTGGGAAGTCCGGAATTCGAGTTCAACGGAGTTCGGATTTGCCTGCAAACCTGGTCCCGCTACTCCATGAAGGAATCCATCCGGAAGTTCTGGCCGGGCGATGCCTTGCCGGTTCCTCGGTCCGAGGAACTGGAATCACTGGCAGATCTGACCCGGTTGTGCCGGAGTTGGAACGACTATGCGTCTTCCAGCGGTCTCGAGCCGGTGAACTGCAAACCGGGGGACTCCAGAGGTCTGATCTGGGCGAGCCTGTTCGATGCGGTGGTGGAAAGGCACCTGATTCAGCCGACCATCATCTACGACTATCCGCTTGAGCTTTCCCCTCTCAGCAAGACCAAGCCCGAGGACCCCTCGCTGGTGGAACGGTTCGAGCTCTACATCGGAGGGATGGAAATCGCCAACGCCTACAGCGAGCTCAATGATCCCGAGGAGCAGAAGCGACGCTTCGAGGCTCAGGCGGTCGAACGTGACAAGGGGGACGAGGAAGCCCACCAGATGGATGAGGACTACGTCAGAGCTCTTCGTTACGGGATGCCTCCCACCGCCGGGGAGGGGATCGGCATCGATCGGCTCACCATGCTCTTTACCGATTCGGATTCCATCCGGGATGTCATTCTCTTTCCCCTGTTGCGTCCGGAAAAGAAGCGCCCATGAAGACGTTTGAGTGGTTTGTGGCCTGGCGTTATCTTCGGGCCCGCCGCAAGCAGACGGTCATCTCCGTGGTGACCCTGATTTCCATCCTGGGTGTGACGGCAGGGGTGGCCGCCATGGTCGTGGCCCTGTCCATCAGTTCCGGATTCCGGGAGAATCTGCAGGACAAGCTGCTCAGGGGCACCGCCCATCTCAACGTCAAACCGGTCCTCGGCAGTGAGGGCATCGGGAATCCTGAGGAACTGACCTCCAGGATTCGAGAGGTTCCGGGCATCCGCAGCGCTTCGGCCGCCTTGTACGGGCCGGTGCTCATGAGCACGGGTTCGCGTCAGGACGGTGTCATGCTCAAGGGCATTGCGGTCGACGATCCTCTGGTGCGGGGCCAATTCTTCCAGGTTCTCCAAGGGGATCTGGAGGGGCTGGCCGGTAGCGAAGAGGGTCCCATGGAAGACCACTTGGCGGTCGGGGTCGACCTGGCCGAACGCTTGGGCCTTCTGATCGGGGATACGGTCAGCGTGTTCAGCGATGAGACCTCCCTGACCCCGCTGGGCGAGTTTCCCCTCAGGCGGCGGTTCAAGGTGGTTGCCATCTATCAGTCGGGACTGTACGACTTCGATGCCCAATGGGCGTTTACCGCGCTTGCCTCGGCCCAGAGAGCCCTGGGGACCGGCCGGCGGGTCTCGGTAATCGAGTGCCGAGTGGAGGACATCTACCAGGTCGACCGCATCGCTCTGCAGATCAAGCAGGTCCTGGGCGCAGGGTTTGAGACCATCGACTGGAAGGAGCTGAACCGCCCCGTCTTTGAGGCGCTACGGCTGGAGAGGCTGGTGATGGTCGTGACCATCGGACTGATAGTCTTTGTGGCGGCCTTGAATATCGTCACGACCCTTACCATGATGGTCATGGAAAAGACCAGGGACATCGCCGTGCTGATGTCCCTGGGAGCAACCCGAAAAGCCATCCGAGAAATCTTTGTCCTTCAAGGGGTGACCATAGGGATCGTCGGTTCTTTCTGGGGGCTGATCCTGGGCTACACCCTCTGCTGGATTTGTGATCGTTACCGGTTGATCCGGTTGCAAGCCGATATCTATTCCATGACTCACGTTCCCTTCAACCTGTCTGTGGCTGACGGAGTCGTGGTGGCGGCTTCCGCCATCATGGTCAGCTTTGTGGCTACCCTCTATCCCTCGGGGAGGGCGGCGGAATTGAACCCGGTAGAGGCGTTGCGCTATGAGTAGCGGTTCACCCCGGCCGACTTCCGGGAAAACGGCCGAATCGGTCCATGGCTCCGACGCCCACCCTGGAGCAGGCTCCCGGTCGGCCCACACCGTCGTTGAGTCCCGGGGCTCGCCACCTGCCGTTGAAGTCCGGGATCTGGACAAGTTCTATTTCATGCCGGGCCAGCGCCTGGAAGTGCTGAAGGGGCTGAACCTGACGGTCGGTCCGGGTGAATTGGTTGCGGTGGTCGGCCAGTCGGGTTCCGGCAAGAGCACGCTGCTCCATATTCTGGGTGCCTTGGACCGTCCCACAAGCGGGTCGGTCCGATTCGGGGGCGATGACCTTCAGGGCCTGGACGCCGAAGGCCTGGCGCAATTTCGGAGGTCCTCGGTGGGGTTTGTCTTTCAGTTTCACAATCTGCTTCCCGAATTCTCGGCGCTGGAGAACGTCAGCATGCCGCAAAGGATTGCCGGCGCCTACCGGGACGAACGGACAGGGAGGGAAATGCTTGCCCTGGTGGGTCTGGAAGCCCGGATGCATCATCGTCCGGGGGAGTTGTCGGGAGGCGAGCAGCAGCGGGTTGCCATCGCCCGAGCCCTGGTGAATCAGCCTCGATTGGTGCTGGCCGACGAGCCGACCGGAAACCTCGATAGCCGAACAGGGACAAGGGTTTTCGAGCTTTTTCGCGAGATCCAACGCGACAAAAAACATACTTCCATCGTTGTCACGCACAATGCTAGAATAGCCACCAAGTGCGACCGAATTCTGAAGCTGGAGAACGGCAGCCTGGAAGCCGTCAGCGGTACTCATGTTTGAGAGATACACCGAAAAAGCCAGAAGGGTTATCTTTTTCGCTCGGTACGAAGCCAGCCAATTCGGAAGCCCCTCCATCGAGACCGAACACCTCCTCCTGGGTCTGATGCGGGAAGACAAGAGCCTGACCAATCGCTTTCTGCGCTCTCACTCTTCCATCGATTCCATCAAGAAAGACATTGAGGGGCGAACCATTATTCGGGAGAAGGTGCCGACATCGATAGACCTTCCCCTGAGTACGGAATGCAAGCGAATACTCACCTTTGCGGCCGACGAGGCTGAACGTCTGCGCCACCGCCATATCGGAACCGAACACCTGCTTTTGGGGATTCTTCGCGAAGACAAGTGCCTGGCAGCGGAGATTCTGCATGAACGAGGGCTGAAGTTGAATTCGATCCGAGAGGAACTGAGTCGCACACATTCGGAGAAACCCGTGGTCAGCCGGTCCAAGGAAACGCCGCTACTGTCGGAATTCAGTCGAGACTTGACCCAGTTGGCCGTTGAGAGCACTTTGGATCCTCTGGTGGGGCGGGAGAACGAGATTGAACGGGTGATCCAGATCCTCTGTCGGCGCACCAAGAACAATCCGGTTCTGATCGGCGAGCCCGGCGTCGGCAAGACGGCCATCGTCGAGGGCCTGGCGCAACGAATCGTCGAGAACGAGGTCCCCAGCTATCTGGCCGACAAGCGAATTCTGGCTCTCGATCTTTCCCTGATCGTGGCCGGCACCAAGTACCGGGGTCAGTTCGAGGAACGACTGAAGACGATCATGAAGGAGCTGATTGAGAATCGGAATGCGATCGTGTTCGTGGATGAGCTGCATACCCTGGTGGGCGCCGGGTCGGCAGAGGGGTCGCTGGACGCCGCCAACATCCTGAAACCGGCATTGAGCCGCGGCGAGATCCAGTGCATCGGCGCCAGCACGCCGTCAGAGTTCCGCAAGTCCATCGAAAAGGACAGATCGCTGGAACGACGGTTTCAGGCCGTCAAGGTTCCGCCTCCCACCGAAGAGGAGGCGGTGCGTATTCTCAACGGGGTCAAGGAGCGCTACGAAAAGTTTCACATGTTGAGCTATGACTCGGCGGCTATCGAAACCGCCGTCTATCAGGCCAATCGCTACATTCCGGATCGTTTCCTGCCGGACAAGGCCATCGATTTGATCGATGAGGCCGGAGCCAGGGTCAAGCTGCGCCAGGATAGCCTTCCCAAGGAGATGACGGAGATACAGAAGAAGATCAAGGTGATCGTGGCTCGCATGGAATCGGCCATCTCCAACCATGAGTTCGAGAAGGCGGAGATTTATCGCAACGAGGAGCGCATTGCCCTGGAACACCTGCGGTCGATTCAGGAAAAATTCAATCTGGACGACTCCGGCGGCGGCACGGTGACCAGGGAAGACATCGAGAGCGTTGTCGCCAAGTGGACTGGCATTCCCGTGACGGCCATCAAGGAAGAGGAGATGGCCAAGCTGATGCGCATCGAGGAAGAGCTTCACAAGCGCGTCATCAGCCAGGACAAGGCCATTGGAGCCCTGGCCAGGGCCATACGCAGGTCTCGGGCCGGACTCAAGAGTCCCAACCGTCCGGTGGGTTCCTTTCTGTTCCTCGGTCCTACCGGCGTGGGCAAGACCGAGGTGGCCCGCTCCCTGGCGCACTTCCTGTTCGGCACCGAGAAGGCTCTGATCCGGTTTGACATGTCGGAGTACATGGAGAAGCACTCGGTCTCCAAGTTCATCGGTTCACCGCCGGGGTACGTGGGGTATGAAGAGGGAGGGCAACTGACGGAGCGGGTCAAGAGGGCCCCCTATTCCATCATCCTGCTCGACGAGATCGAAAAATCCCACCAGGATCTGTTCAACATCCTGCTCCAGGTTTTCGAGGACGGACAGCTTACCGACGGGCTCGGCAATACGGTCGACTTCAAGAACACCATCATCATCATGACCTCCAACCTGGGGGCGCGGTTCCTGGAGAAGAAACATCAGCTCGGGTTTCACGGCACCAACCGGGAGGTAAACGAGGCCAGGATGGAGGAGATGGTTCTATCCGAGGTCAAGAAGGCTTTCAACCCGGAATTCATCAACCGCCTGGATGAGGTCATCGTCTTCAATTCGCTGACTGACGACGACCTGGAGAAGATCGTCGAGTTGTTGGTGAATCAGATCAATGCCAGCATGGTGGCCAAGAACGTCAAGATCTCCCTAACCCCCGACGCCACGCGTTGGATCCTTGAAAAAACCTGCCATGACCGATCTTACGGGGCCAGGCCTCTCCGTCGGGCCCTGCAACGGTACGTAGAGGACCCGTTGTCCGAAGCCCTCATTCAGGGTGATGTCGAGCCGGGCTCTGAAATCGAGATCTACGAGGTGGATAAGGGCCTTTACTATCGGGATCTGAAAAAAACAATCAT
The DNA here is from genome assembly GCA_027493295.1 of Candidatus Versatilivorator vitaminiformans. Classification (GTDB taxonomy): domain Bacteria; phylum Acidobacteriota; class Terriglobia; order Versatilivoradales; family Versatilivoraceae; genus Versatilivorator; species Versatilivorator vitaminiformans. Next base: position 26,410 of record JAPVWS010000463.1, read on the forward strand.
TGAGACCTCTCTGCTATACAAATAATTCCCCCCAATCTGCATCCTACATTCGTTCCTAAGGGCTTCCGGCAATGATGTATTTTCTCGTTCAGCCGCGTGGTGGAGGCAGCAATGGGTAAGAAATTCCTCTTGGCGTGCGGGGCGCTCCTGTGGGCGCTGAGTGGATGGCAGGGGCAGGCTTGGGCTCAGAAGAGAGACATCATTGAAAACATAGAAGTACGAGGAACCAGAAGGGTTCCCCAGGAAACGGTCAAGTTCCACGTTCTCTCCAAGCCCAATGACTTTCTGGATCCGGCGTTGCTGCGGCGCGACTTTCGAACCGTTTGGGAGACCGGGTACTTTGACGACGTTCGGATCGAGTTGGAGGACGGCGATCGGGGCAAGATCGTGATCATTTGGGTGCAGGAACGGCCCATGATCCGGAGTATCGAATATGAAGGTCTGAAATCGGCCACGCAGACCGAAGTGCTGGAGAAATACCAGGAAGAGAAGGTGGGTATCGGGATTGAAACTCCCTTCGATCCCACCAAGATTCAGCGTGCCATCGTGGTCTTGACGGATCTTTTGGCCGAAAAGGGCCGCCAGTACGCCGAGATCAGCTACAAGGCGGAGGATGTCCCGCCCAACTCCAAGCTTCTCACCTTTGTGATCGAGGAAGGTCCCAAGGTCAAGGTCGAGAAGATCAACTTTCACGGCAACACCGTCTACTCGGACAAGGAACTGCGCAAGTCGATGAAGTTCTTGAAGGAGACCGGGTTCATGTCTTTCTGGACCGGCAAATCCAAGTATGAGAGGCGGAGGTTGGAGGGTTCGCTGGAACTGGGAGTCCGCGCCAAGTACCACGAGAAGGGCCACATCAAGCTCCTGATCAACGAGCCCAGGGTCGAGGTGCGCGACGTGCGCCGGTGGTCATGGTTTCCGATTCCCTTCAGGCGCAAGACGAGGAAGCGCGTCTACATCGATGTCGACCTGGAGGAGAACGATCAATACATGGTGGGCGACCTGCAGTTCACCGGCAATACCCTGTTCGAGGACAGAATCCTTTTGAGGGTGCTCGGCATGAAGGAAGGCGAGGTCTTCAACGGAGAGCTGATCCGGGAGGGGTTCGAAAACCTCAAGAAGATTTATGGCTCCAGGGGCTACATCAATTGGACTCCGATCCCGAGGCAGGAAGTGGACGAGGTCGAAAAGGTGGTCAACGTCGTCTTCGACTTCGAAGAAGGCAAGCAGTTCTTCCTGAGGCGCATGGATTTCGTGGGCAACACCACCACCAGGGACAAGGTGATCCGGCGGGAAGTCCTGGTGCGAGAAGGCGAGATATTCAACACGCAGCTTTGGGACGTGAGCGTCCTGAGGTTGAACCAGCTGGGGTACTTCGACGAGCTCAAGTCCGAAGAGGACGCCGAAATCAAGCCCGACCCCACCGCCGGCGACGAAAAGACGGGTCAGGTCGACGTCGTCCTCAAGGTGAAGGAAAAGGGCAAGAATTCGATCTCCTTTTCCGGGGGCACCAGCGGCTTTGGCGGCAGTTTCATTGGCGCCGGCTACTCCACCAACAACTTCATGGGTCACGGCGAGTCCATCAGCATCCAGGCCCAGGGCGGGACTCGGGCTTCCCAGTATGTCTTGAGCTTCACCGAGCCCTACTTCCGCGATCGGCCTTTGACGACCGGATTTACGGTGTTCCATCGACGTTACAGCTTTCACGAAGCCGACACCCTGGGCTTCTTCAGCGGGTTGGTGCCGCTGGGGTCGGAGCTGTTCTCCCAGAACAGCACCGGGTTCACCACTTTCGCCAGTTACCCGGTCCGTCCCTTCACCCACTTCGGCCTCAGCTATGGATTGGACAAGTCCTCGACCGGGTTCACCTCCGATGAAAACGAGTCCTTCTTCAGCGCGCTCTGGCCTGCCGATCGCTTTTCCGGCCGGACGGCTTTCGAGGGCCTGGTGCGCAGCACCATCACCCCGTCGCTCACCTACAACACCGTCAACAACCCCTTTCAACCCACCAGGGGCAAGAGTTTCTCGCTGTACCTGCAGCTCACGGGTGGACCACTGCTGCGGGGGGGAGCCAACATTTTCCGGCCCACGGTGGAAGCCAAGTGGTTCAAGCCGGTCAACAAGGGTAGAAACACCATTGGCATGCGCGGACTGTTTTCCTTTGTCAGCGGTTTCGACGGCTTGCAGCCTCCCGTCTTCGACCGGCAGTTCATCGGAGGCGAGGACAGCATCCGGGGTTTCGATATTCGCCTCATCACCCCATTGGCTCTGACGACCTTCGAGAGGACGGAAACAGTGCCGGTGCTCAATCCCGACGGCACCCCCCAGATCGATCCCCTTACAGGACAGAATGTGGTGAGGCAGGAACCCCGTTATTTCAGCAGTTTTCAGTTCGTGGGTGGAGACACCCAGGTGGTCTACAACGTGGAGTATCGTATACCGATCATGGGTCCGGTCACGCTGGCGCCCTTTTTCGATATCGGTAGAGCCTGGGTGATGAGGCGGGCGGCCCTGACCGTTGCCGATAATTCCACCGCGGGCCTGGTGGTGCTGGAGGATGGAGCTTTCCGGCCCGTCAGAGCCGGGGAGGAGGTGCAGGTCATCCCGGGGACCGACAAGTGGCGGGCCAGCACAGGGGTCGAGCTTCAGATCATCATGCCGGTGGTCAACGCACCCTTCCGCTTGATTTTTGGATACAATCCCTTGCGGTTCAACGAGTTTGTGCCGAATCCGACCGGAGCCGCCCCGATCCCCATTATTTTCGAAAAGCGTAGCGACATTAGATTCTCGGTGGGCCGGACTTTCTGAATCTGCCGACGCGACCGCCATCCAAGGATATTCCTTCATGAAGCGTTTCTTCGGTTTCCTGCTGTTGCTGGTGGTGTGCCTTCCCCCGGAAGGGCGTGCACAGGAAGTGCTCTTTTCTCCGGGGACCCGTCCAGTCTATTCGTTGGTAAGGCCTTCCACCAACGAGGCTCTGGTGGTGGGTCAATTCTCCAGGGAATTGTACGTGGTCAACCTGAACAAGGCGGCCCCTACCTACAAGAGAATCCCACTGGATGTGGATGGGGACGGCAATCCCTTTCTGGATGGGGACGGCAATCCCATGAGGGTGGATTCACCGCTGGTGGTGGCGGTGAACGAAGTCACCGGTAAAGCCGTGGTCGCCAATTTCAATAGCAACAACGTCTCCATCGTCAATCTCAATCATGGTTGCCTGGCCAGCGACGACGGCGACGACGATGCCATTGTCAATGAGTGCCGGGCCACTGAAGCCGTGGTTCCGGTCGGAGGGCCGACGTCCGGGCCTCGGAGTGTCGCCATTGACACCGAAAACAACATCGCCATCATCGCCCTGTTGAACGGGAACAGCTTGGAGTTGCTGGATCTGGACACCAATACCCCGGTGTTGCCGGCGCCGGTCCCGGTCGGGTCCAACCCCATCAGCGTCGCTTACGACCAGAAGAACGACCTGGCCCTGGTGGCCAATCACGGCGACGCCAATGTGCAGATGGTCCGTTACAACCTCGAACGGAATATCGCCACCGTGGTGGGCAGTATCTTCCTGGGCAGCGGGCCGCTGGAAGTTGCGATAAGCCCCGAACTCGACTTTGCCGCGGTTGCCCTTGGCCCAGGCCGGGCCGTTGCCGTGCTGGACACCTCCGGCATCCCTTCCACTCTGGCGGGTCTGGCACCGTTGAACACCGCTCCAGGGTCCGTCGCCATCAACTCGAGGACCGGTCTGATAGCCGCCCTGCTTCCCGAGACAAGGACGTACTCCTTGATCGATCCGGCCACCCTGCGCAAGCTCACCACCCCGCCGGTTTTCGTGGGCGCCAATCCCACTCACATTTCCGCCAATCCCAACAACAACACGCTTCTGGTGGCCAACCGTTCCCGCGATGCCGTCGAAATCGTGTCCATGGGATTCGTCAATCACTTCCCGCTGGTCTCGGACACCTCGCAGTTTAGGACCAATCTGGGAATCCGGAACCTGGACGAGCAGGAAGCCACGGTTTCCATCAGTTGGGGAAATCAAGAGGGGGAGAGCAGCCGGGAGCGCACGGCCACGGTCGGACCTCGGGGATTCCTGCAAATCAACAACGTCCTCAGGTGGGTGATGCGGGCCAGCGCAACCACCAACACTTCCGGTTCGCTGCGCGTGACTTCGGACCGGCCATTCAACAGCTTTATTTCCCTGATCGACAACCAGACCCAGGATCCGTCCCTGCAGGTCGGGGTTGCTCAGGGTTCGCCCAGACTGCTGCTCAGCTCATCCACCAACCAGGGACGTTTTAGGACCAGGTTGGTCATCATGAACCTGGGCAGTCTCAGCGCGGCTGCCCGGATTCGGGCCAGGGACAGGGAGACCGGCGAAGAGACCGGACTGATGGGCGGCATCCAGATTCCGCCCAACGGTTATCACATAACCGACGATGTTCTCGGCGATCTCGGTCTGGGGAGCAGCTTCGGCCCCCTGGAGATCGATTCCGCCACGGCCCAGCCCATGATTGCCGTGGCGCTGATCACCAGCACCGAACGCACCGGAGGGTTCCTGGTGGCCGTCCCGGTCGATCTCCCTCTGGTCACGGCCGAATAGAAGAAATAGCGAGTCCCTTCAAAAATTGATAAAGGACTGGTAAGCTAAGGTCGCATCACCTTTGCTGAGCAACGCATAAACATCGATAAGGAGTCTGTGTGTCATGACCAGGAAGCATAGAGGGATCATCGCATTCTTGCCTTTTCTTCTGTTTGGCTTGATCGGTCCGTTGCAGATTCAGGGCCAGGAGATGGTCAAGGTGGGAGTCATCCAGATCGACCGCGCCATCTTCGAGTCGGAGGAGGGGAAGGCCTCGATGGCCGATCTGCAGAAGAAAGTGGATGCCAAGCAGGAGGAGTTCGCCAAGCAGCAGAAGGAAATCCAGGATCTGCAGGGCCAGATTCAACGTCAGGGAGCCACCTTGAACCAGGAGGCGCAAGCGGCCCTGGCCAGGAACCTGGAAAGAAAGCAGATTACTTTCCAGAGGGCTACCGAAGATGCTCAGAGGGAGTTCAATCAACTCCGGACCGATATCTTCAACAGGATCGGCAGAAAAATAGCCGTCGAGGTTCAAAAATATGCGGCGGAGAACAATTTCTACCTGATTCTGAATTCATCCAGCCAGAACAGCCAAGTTCTGTTCAATGACAACTCGGTAGACATCACCTCCGACATAATCAAGCGGTTTAACCTGTCTCAGACTTCCCCCGCCACTACCCCAGCCGCCCAGTAGAGATAGATCCGTCCGGAAAACAGGCACACCGGAGGGGGACACTCCGTCCCCCTGTCGGAGTGGCGTCGACTCTCCGACCGTATTGGCCTTCGCCTGTCGACTCGCCGCCTCACCCACGCCTCGCGACTTACAGCGACAATTGGCATCGATGCACAGGATTTTCAGAGTCTTGGGAGGCTTGTGCTATATTCTCTTGCGCCTTCAAACTGGCTGACATCAGACTCGGGGTAAGACCGATGCTCTTGAATTCCAATCAGATACAAAAGATCATTCCGCACCGCTATCCATTCCTGCTGGTGGATGCCATCACCGAGCTGGAACCCGGCAAGAGAATCGTCGGCCTCAAGAACGTGACCGTGAATGAACACTTCTTCAGCGGCCACTTCCCCGGGACTCCCGTCATGCCGGGTGTGCTCATCATCGAGGCCATTGCCCAGGTGGCGGCAGTCCTGGTGCTTCGCGAGATTCCCGATCGGGAAACGAAACTGGTCTACTTCTCCGGAATAGACAAGGCCCGATTTCGCCGGCCCGTGGTTCCCGGGGACCGCTTGGAGTTGGTGGTCGAGGTGCTACGGTTGAAACCGCGGCTGGGAAAGCTTCGCGGTGAGGCCTTTGTGAATGAGGCCCGGGTGGCTGAAGCCGAGATCCTGTCGACGATTGTGGACCGAGGGAATCAATGAGCATTCACCCCACGGCGGTGGTGAGCTCCGAGGTCTCCCTGGGCGAAGAGGTATCCATCGGCCCCTACGCGATCCTGGAAGGCGACGTGGTTCTGGGAGACCACTGTCGGGTGGATGCGCACACCGTTATGCAAGGGCCAACCCGCGTCGGGGACCACTGTCATTTCTTTCCCTTTGGCTCCATTGGGTTTCCACCCCAGGATCTCAAGTATCGGGGGGAGCGAACCGAATTGGTGATCGGCGACCACAATACCTTTCGAGAGTATGTCACAGTCAATCGGGGCACGGCCGGGGGAGGGGGACGGACATCGATTGGGAATCACAACTTCATCATGGCCTACAGCCACATTGCCCATGACTGCTGCTTGGGAGACCATATTCTGCTGGCCAATGCAGCCACGCTTGCGGGGCACGTGACGGTCGCCGACCATGCCACCATCGGGGCGTTTTCGGGGGTTCACCAGTTTTGCCGGGTAGGCATTTACGGATTTGTCGGCGGCTACTCCGTCATTACCAAGGATGTCCTTCCCTTTTCCAAGACAGTGAGCGCCAGGGAGGCCAAGAACTATGGCGTCAACGTCATCGGCCTGGAACGACGCGGATTTTCGGTAGATTCAATCAAGGCGATTCGCGCCGCCTATCGGGTGCTTCTGCAATCCGGACTCAATACCTCCCAGGCTTTGGATCAACTCAAGCAGGAACTCGCCGGCCACCCGGAAGTACAGGCTCTGATCGATTTCATTCAGACCAGCGAACGAGGGATCATCAAGTGAGCCGGCAGTGCTTGGCGTTCCTTCCCATTCTGCGGAACACTTGCGCCCTTGTCCGCGCTGAGGCCTGCAAAAGCTGTCGGTGAATCCAATGCCCCGAGACCAGCGAGCCCCGGACAGTCCGTCGGACTCAAGCCCTCTTCCCAAAAGGAAGTCTTGATGCAGAACCGGCGCCGCTACGGCCTTATTGCCGGCAATGGCCAATTTCCTTTCCTGGTGCTTGAGGCTGCGCGCAGTCTGGGCGTGGATGTGATAGTGGTGGCCATCAAGGAAGAAGCCTTTCCGCGAATTGCCGACCTGGGCTACAAGACCCATTGGATAAGCCTGGGCCAGCTTGGGAAGCTGATTGAACTGTTGAAGCGGGAAGGGGTTGATCAGGCATTGATGGCGGGTCAAGTCAAGCACAAGCAGATCTTCAGCTCGATCGTGCCGGACCGCCGGCTCTTGAAACTATTGATGAGTCTGGGTACCAGGAACACCGACTCCTTGATTGGAGGGGTTGCGGACGTCCTGGAGCAGGAAGGGATCCGTTTGATCGATTCGACCGCTTTCCTGAAACCGCTGATTCCTGAGCCTGGGGTGTTGACCCGGCGATCGCCCAGCGATTCGGAGATCAAAGACATTCACTATGGTCGGCGGATCGCCAGGGAGATGGCTCGAATGGATATCGGTCAATCCGTGGTGGTAAGGCAGCAGGCCTGTGTCGCGGTGGAAGCCATGGAAGGTACCGACGCCACCATTCGTCGGGCTGCCGGCCTTACCGCCAATCAACCGGTCACGGTGATCAAGGTGAGCAAGCCCCGGCAGGACATGCGCTTTGACGTTCCGGTTGTCGGAGTGCCCACCCTTCGGTTGATGGCCGAGGTGCATGCGTCGGCACTGGCTATTGACGCCCAGAGAACGCTGCTCCTGGACCGAACGGAGCTGATTAGGGTCGCCGATCGGCATCGGATTGCCATCGTAGCCTTCGATCCCCAGAGTTAGTGTTCAGCCTCAGAAATAAGGTTTCCTTATTTGAAACAAACGCCTGTGGCGGGTAGCAGGGAACCGGTTCCAAGTCACGCATGGGGCAATGGCTTATTTACATGGATGCACAGGATGCACAGGATTTTTTCTGGAGATGGTTGGCTTGCAGTCCTAAACATCCGCGAATCCGCTCGCGGTCATCGCCGGAGTCAGCCTCTCGTGCA